>DATBSX010000192.1:0-5133 GCA_036559565.1 Steroidobacteraceae bacterium
ACAGGTACCCGCCAGCCGCCCGGTTTCCGGGCAATCGCCCTACGGTTTCGTGGGGGACGGCCGCCTCTCGCGGCATTGGCGTCATTACTTCACGAGCCTCGGCCTCCCCTGGACGCTGTGGTCGCGCCGGCTTGCGCGCGCCAATGGCGATGCCGGACGGAGTGCGGCGGCCGTGCTCGCGGACTGCCCGATCATCCTGCTCGCGGTTTCGGACGACGCCATTGCGCCTGTCATGGCGATGCTGCGCGCCGAGGGCCTCGACGACCGGACCTTCGTGCACTTCTGCGGCGGGCGGTCATTCGCAGGCGCCTTCGGCGCGCACCCGCTGATGAGCTTTTCGACGACGCTCTATGAGCCTGCGTTCTATCGCGATATCCCGGTCTTCGTGGACGCGGACCGCCCGGATCCGGCCGGGTATTTCCACAGCCTCTTCCCGGGCCTGCCGAACCCCTGCTTCCCGCTGAAGCCCGAAGACAAGGCGTACTACCACGCGCTCTGCGCGCTCGCGGGCGGGATGACCGCCGTGCTCTGGCGCGAGTTCTTCGCCGCGATGGAGGCCCGATTCGGCGCTCCGCGTTCGGCGCTCGGCTCCTATCCGCGGCGCATCGTCGAGAACGTCCTCGAATCGAGCGACGGCGCGCTGACGGGGCCGGTCGCCCGCGGCGACACGGAGACGATCCGTTCCCATCTCGATGCGCTCGAAGGCAGCGCGCTTGCCACCGTCTACCAGGCCCTCATCGCGACGGCCGGGAGAGAACGCCCATGAAGTCGGTACTGGAATTCGCCGCCGCCAAGGCTGCGGGCCGCAAGATCTCGATGACGACCTGCTACGACGCCGCCCTCGCGCGCGCGCTCGAGGCGACCGCCATCGACTGCCTGCTCGTCGGCGACAGCGCGGCGATGGTCATGCACGGATTTCCCGACACGCTGGCGGCGACCGTCGAGATGATGGCCTGGCATACGGCTGCGGTCAGGCGCGGAGCGCCGACGCGATTCCTGATCGGCGACATGCCCTTCCTCTCCTTCCGCAAGGGCGTGCCCACGGCGCTCGACGCGGCCGGAGCCCTCATGCGCGCGGGCGCACAGGCCATCAAGCTCGAAGGCGTGACCGGCCACGAGGACGTCATCACGGCCCTCGTCGGCTCCGGCATTCCCGTCATGGGCCACCTCGGGCTAACGCCGCAGTCGGTCCACGCCCTCGCGGGCTTCCGCGTGCAGGGCCGCTCGGAGGACGCCGCGACGCGGATCCTCGCCGATGCGAAGCGCAGCGAAGAGCTCGGCTGTTTCGCGCTCGTCCTCGAAGCGGTGCCCGCGGCGCTGGCGGGACAGATCACCGCATCGCTGCACATCCCGACGATCGGCGTCGGCGCGGGCCCCGCCTGCGACGGCCAGGTGCTGGTGCTGCAGGACCTGCTGGGCCTCAACTTCGGCTTCAAGCCGAAATTCCTGCGTACCTACCTCGACGGCGCGGCCCTCGTGCGCGACGCCATCGATCGTTTTGACCGCGACGTGAAGCAGGGCGCGTTCCCGTCGGCCGCGGAGAGCTACGAGGCATGAAGGTCGTCGAAGGAAATGCGGAGCTGATCACGGAGCGCCGTGCCCGCGGGGCCGGCGACACGGGCTTCGTGCCAACGATGGGCGCGCTGCATGAGGGTCATCTCGCGCTCGTGCGTCGCGCGAAGGCGGAGAACGCGCGTGCCTGGGCGAGCATCTTCGTCAATCCCTCGCAGTTCAACGATCCAGGCGACCTCGCGCGCTACCCGCGCACCGTCGAGAAGGACCTCGGGCTGCTGCGCGGCGCCGGATGCGATCTCGTATTCCTGCCGCGCGCCGAAGAAATCTACGGGGACGGCTATCGCTACCGCGTGACCGAAAGCAAGCTGAGCCTCGAACTCGAGGGCGCTTCGCGCCCCGGCCATTTCGACGGCGTGCTGACGGTCGTGCTGAAGCTCCTCCTGCTGACGCGGCCGGAGCGCGCCTACTTCGGCGAGAAGGATTTCCAGCAACTGCAACTCGTCGAGGGGCTCGTCCGCGCATTCTTCGTCGACACCGAGATCGTGCGATGCCCGACCGTGCGCGAGGCCGACGGCCTCGCGATGAGTTCGCGCAACCGCCTGCTCTCCCCCGCCGAACGCGCGCGGGCGCCGGCCCTGCATCGCCTGCTCGCGCAAAGCGTCGCGGAACGCTGGCTGGCGGAAGATGCGCGGGCCGCTCTCGGGCGCGAAGGCTTCGAAGTAGACTACGTCGCCGACCGCGACGGCCGGCGACTGGCGGCCGTGCGACTCGGCCCGGTGAGGCTCATCGACAATGTCGGATGACGGCGCACACAAGATCCTGTTCCAGCTGACGGGCTCGATCGCCTGCTTCAAGGCCTGCGAGCTCGTGTCGCACCTCGCCAAGCGCGGCATCGCCGTACAGACAGTCGCGAGTGCGGGGGCGCTGCGCTTCGTCGGCGCGGCGACCCTCGAGGGACTCACCGGCCGCACGCCGTTCACCGACCTGTACGAGGCGGGCCGCACGATGGACCACATCCGCCTCGCGCGCTGGGCCGACGTCGCGCTGCTCTGCCCGGCCACGGCGAATTCCATGAACCGCCTCGCGGCCGGCCTTGCCGACGACGCGATCGGCGCCCTGTTCCTCGCCTGGGAGATCCAGAAGAAGCCGTATCTCATCGCACCCGCCATGAACGCGACCATGTGGGACCACCCGGCGACACAGAGCGCGCGCGAGCGGCTGGCCGGTTTCGGCGCGAAGCTGCTGCCGGTCGGCGACGGCCGCCTCGCCTGCGGGGAACAGGGTGAAGGACGCCTCCTCGAAGTGAATGAACTCGAGAAGCTCGTCATGGGCGCCCTGGAGGCAAGGCGATGAAGCCGAAGGTCGTCGTCACGTCCGGCGCCACGCGCGAGCCGATCGACAGCGTCCGCTTCATCTCGAACCTGAGCAGTGGCCGTACCGGCGCGTTGATCGCCGAGGCGCTCGCCGCGCGCGGATTCCAGGTGACCCACGTCTCGGGCGTCGATTCGGTGCAAGCCGCTGGCGTCGCGCGGCGCGAGACCTTCACCGACCACGCCTCGCTCGACACGGCGCTGCGCCGGCTCGCGCGGGACAGCGCCTGCGCGGCCGTGATCCACGCGGCGGCCGTCGGCGACTTCGCGGTCGCGGGCCCGAGGCCCGACGAGAAGATCCGGTCCGGCCAGGAACTCGCGGTCAAGCTGCAGCCGACGCCCAAGATCATCGAGCGCATCATGGGCTACGCCGGCAACCCGAACCTGATCCTGGTCGGCTTCAAGCTGACGCACGAGCCGGACGCGGGCACCCAGGCGCGCGCGGCGCGCGAACTGATGACGCGCAGTCGCGCGCGTTACGTCGTGCAAAACGACGTGTCCACGCTCGCGGACGGCGAGGAACACCTCTTCTTCGTGCATGAGAACGGCAGCAGCCGTGTGCGCCGCTACGTCGGGCGCGAGGGGCTCGCGAAAGCGCTTGCCGTACTGCTCGAAGAGCAGCTGGTCGGGATCCCGCGATGATCCTCGTCCTCGACATCGGCAACAGCCAGATCTACGGCGGCGTGTTCGACGACGGGAAGCTCGTGCTGCAGTTCCGCCGCGCCACGCGCGCGGAGAGCACCTCGGACGAATTCGGGCTCTTCTGCCGCCAGGTGCTGCGCGAGAACGGCGTCGACCCGGAACAGGTCAAGTCGGTCGCGATCTGCTCGGTCGTGCCGGACATGGTCCACTCGGTGCGGAATGCCAGCCTGAAGTATTTCGCGCTGCGGCCCTTCATCCTGGAGCCCGGCGTACGCACGGGCCTCAAGATCCGTTATCGCAATCCGCTCGAGGTCGGCAGCGACCGCATCGCGGGCGCCATCGCCGCGGCCAAGCTCTTTCCGGGCAAGAACGCGATCATCGTGGACTTCGGCACCGCGACGACGATCGACGCCCTGACCGAGGAGCGCGACTACCTCGGCGGCGTGATCCTGCCGGGCCTGCGGCTCGCGATGGAGAGCCTCGATGCGCGCACCGCGCGCCTGCCCAAGGTCGAGATCCGCAAGCCCCCCGAGCTGCTCGGACGCTCCACGGTCGAGAGCATCCAGGCGGGGCTCTATCACGGCAACATCGCGATCCTGAAGCACCTCTGTGCCGAAGTGCGGACGCAATACTTCTCGGGCAAGGACACGGTCCTCGTCGGGACGGGCGGCTTCGCCAGGCTCTTCGAGGAGGAAAACCTCTTCGACGCTTATATCCCCGAACTCGTCCTCATCGGACTTCGCGAAGCACTCCAGCTCAATTCCTAGCCGCTGCATCTCCCACGCGCGCTTGGCCGGCGCTGTCGGCGCGCGCGCTTCGCCGGCGGGACCACCTTCGCTCGCTCAGAAGATCGGAAATTCGCTCGCTCCGGGGTCCCGCAACGGCTCGCTCGCGCGCCGACCGCTGCGACACACCGCGGCGCGGACGAGCGCCGGGCGGGTCCCCGAGCGAGCGAATGCGGTCGCCGCCCTGAGCGAGCGAGGGTCCCCGCCCGGCGCGATGGCCGCGCCGGCGCCGCACTCAGTGTGCGAAGCCGTGAGTCACGCCGATGACCAGGATTCCGAGCGCGATGAGGACGACCTGCTGGATCGAGGTTTTCGCGTCGACGCGGCGGTGAAGGCCGGGGATGAGGTCGGCAACGGCGATGTAGAGGAAGCTCGCCGCGGCCACCGCGAGCGCGTAGGGAAGCAACTGAAGCGCCTTCGCAAGCAGGAACCAGGCGGCGACCGCGCCTGCGACCGACGTCAGGCTGACCGCGATATTGAGCACCATCGCGCGCTGCCTGGACATGCCGCCGTTCAGGAGGATCGCGAGGTCGCCGACCTCCTGCGGGATCTCGTGCGCGAACACGGCGACGGTGGTGACGACGCCGAGGTGCGGATCGGTCAGGAATGCGGCGGCGATCAGCACGCCGTCCAGCATGTTGTGGAATGCGTCGCCCCAGAGGATCAGCGTCGCGGACGCGCGATCGCGGTGGTGATCCTGCGGTCCATGCGCCTCGCAAGCGTCCACGTGGCAATGGCGCCAGAGCACCATTTTCTCGAGCACGAAGAAGGCGATGATGCCGCAGGCGAGCGCAAGCCCGATGCCGTGCGCGCCGGCGCCG
>DATBSX010000193.1:0-2670 GCA_036559565.1 Steroidobacteraceae bacterium
CCGTGGCGAAGGCGCCGGCCGACGGCTACACGCTGCTCTTCAATGCGTCGACGTTCGTCACGGCGCCGATGACGATGAACCAGGTTCCGTACGCGATCGAGAAGGACTTCACGCCGATCGCTCTTGTCGCCAAGGCACCGCTGTCGGTTGCCATCGCCAAGGACCGTCCGGTGACCGACATCAGGTCGCTGATCGCGTACGCGAAGGCGAACGGCGACAAAACCACGTTCGCCGTCGGCTCGATCGGGTCCGCAGGACACCTGGCCACCGAGCTCCTGAAGCGTGCGGGCGGCATCACCTACACCGTCGTGCCTTACAAAGGGACCGCTCCGGCGTTCCAGGACCTACTTGGTGGTCGCATCGACGGCTTCATCGACCCGATCCTGGGGTCGCTCGCGTACCACAAGGCGGGAACGCTGCGGGTGGTTGCCGTGACGTCCGCGACGCGCACGCCGAACCTGCCGGACGTGCCGACGGTCGCGGAGACGATCCCGGGCTTCGAGTTCTACAGCTGGTACGGCCTCTGGGGCCCGGCGAACCTGCCCGCCGACATCCGGGCGAGGCTCAATGCCGAAGTGAACAAGGCACTGGCATCGCCGGAGATCAAGGACAAGTTCCCGCCGCAAGGATTGCAACTCACGCCGGGCAGCATCGAGGACTTCGTCAAGTTCCAGCGTGACGACATGGCCCAGGCGCAGAAGATCATCACCGAAGGCAACATACGTGTCGAGTGAGGTGCTCGCGCGCGGTGCGCTCGACGGCATGCACGTCGTGGTCACCGGCACGAGCGCGGGAATCGGCCGGGCGATCGCGGCACGCGTCGCCGCGCTGGGTGGGCACGTTCACGGGCTCGACATCGCATCGGCGACCCTGACCGACGCGCGTTTCCATCCCGTTTCGATCGACCTTGCAGACGGGGCAGCGCTCGACCGTGCGGCGCGTTCCTTGACGGCGGTCGATGCGCTCGTGCACGCGGCAGGGGTGCTGCGCGTGGCTCGCCTCGGGTCGCTCGACCCGGTGGCGAGCGACAGCCTGTGGCGCGTGCACGTCGACGCCGCGACGCGTCTCGCCGACGCGCTGATCCCGCCAATGGCGGAGCGTGGCCGTGGCCGCGTCGTGCTCGTGGGCAGCCGCGTGGCGCAGGGAATGCCCGGGCGCAGCCAGTACGCGGCAGTCAAGGCGGCCCAGATCGCGCTCGCGCGGAGCTGGTCCGGCGAGGTCGCCGCGCGAGGCGTGACCGTCAATGTCGTGTCGCCCGCGGCCACCGCGACTGCGATGCTCGACGATCCCGCGCGTGCCGGCAGCGCGCCCCGTCTGCCGCCGCTCGGCCGCTACATCCAGCCGGCCGAGGTGGCCGAGCTCGTGAGCTTCCTCCTGTCGCCCGCCGCCGCGGCCATCACGGGCCAGGACATTACGATCTGCGGCGGCGCTTCACTGCCTGCCTGAGCCACCCCGTCCCTCATGAAGATCATCAGCGTTCTCGAGTCGACGCGTCCGATCCGCTCGGACATCCGCAACGCGTACATCGATTTCTCGAAGATGACGCTTAGCGTCGTTGCGGTGGTCACCGATGTCATCCGCGAGGGCCGGCCGGTGATTGGCTATGGCTTCAATTCCAACGGTCGCTACGGGCAAGGTGGACTGATCCGCGAGCGCTTCGTGCCGAGGCTCCTCGAAGCCGATCCGCAGTCACTTGTCGACGATGCTGGTGAGAACCTGGACCCGCATCGTATCTGGGCACAAATGATGACCAACGAGAAGCCGGGTGGCCACGGTGAGCGCTCGGTCGCCGTAGGGACAATCGACATGGCCGTATGGGACGCGGTCGCGAAGATCGCTGACCAACCGCTGTTCCGGCTGCTCGCTGAGCGCTACGGCGAGGGCACTCCGAATCCGCGCGTGTTCGTGTACGCCGCGGGAGGCTACTACTATCCCGGCAAGGGACCTGAGGAATTGGCGCGCGAGATGACGGGTTATCTCGAGCGCGGCTACACCGTCGTCAAGATGAAGATAGGCAGCGCTTCACTGGCCGAGGATTGCGCCCGCATCGAGGCCGTGCTGAAAATTCTCGGTCCGGGACGGCATCTCGCCGTTGACGCGAACGGCCGCTTCGACCTTGAGACCGCGATCGCCTATGCGCGCGCGCTATCGCAATACCCACTGTTCTGGTACGAGGAGCCTGGCGATCCACTCGATCACGAGTTGCAGGCCGAGCTCGCGAAACACTACGCGAACAGCATGGCCACCGGCGAAAACCTGTTCTCGATGCAGGATGCGCGCAACCTCGTTCGCTATGCCGGCATGCGCCCGGACCGCGATTGGCTGCAATTCGACTGCGCCTTGAGCTACGGACTGGTGGAGTACCTGCGCACGCTCGACATGCTGCGGCAACATGGCTGGTCGCCGTCGCGGTGCGTCCCGCACGGCGGGCATCAGATGTCGCTCGCCATTGCTGCCGGCCTCGGACTCGGCGGCAACGAATCGTATCCTGACTTGTTCCAGCCGTACGGCGGATTCCCCGATGGCGTCAGGGTGGAAAACGGGCACGTCACGCTGCCTGACCTGCCCGGGATCGGGTTCGAGGGCAAGGCGGACCTGATCAACGAGATGCGCGCGCTCGCGCATTGAACGTCGCGCGCTCAGCGACTTCCAGATCGTATTGCGCCTGAA
>DATBSX010000194.1:0-5142 GCA_036559565.1 Steroidobacteraceae bacterium
AGCCGCGGCGGGAACCGCCGACATCTCAGCGGACATCCGCCCTCCCTAGCCGCCCGGCGCGCCCATGCGCGCGAGGCGCGCCTGAGCTTCCGTCGCGGCCTGCGAGTCCGGGTATTCCTGCACGACGCGGGTCAGCGCCTCGCGGGCAGGCCCGGGCCGCTTCAGCTCGACCTGGCAATAGCCGATCTTCAGGAGCGCGTCCGGCGTCTTGCGGTTTCCCGGATAGTCATTTAGGAGGCCCTCGAAAGCCGCCAGCGCGGCCGGATAGTCGCGTCGAACGTAATGCGCCTCGCCGAGCCAGTACATCGCGTTGGGCGCGAGCTCGTGCTTGGGGTACTTCGAAAGAAAGCCCCGGAGCGATGCCGCCGCCTCGTCGTACTTGCCGTCTTTCAGCAGGTTGAACGCCGCCTGGTATTCCGCCTCCGGCCCGCCCGGCGTGACGGAGGCCTGGGCCGCGGTCAACGCCGTCTCGGCTGCGCGCAGCCGCGTGTCGAGATCCACGTACTGGTCTTTCTGCTGGGCCCGCGCTTGTTCGAGATCGTGCTGCAGCTGGTCGAAATCGCCGCGCAGCGCGCGCAGCTGCGTCGAGAGTTCCTCGATCTGGCTCGACATCTCGAGCAGGCCCTGGTTCGCGAGCTGTCGTTCGACCGAGCCCATACGCGTCTCGAGCGTATCGAGGCGTTCGCCCTTGGATTGCGCGAAGGCGGCGGTCGCCGCAAGGCCAGTCAGCACCGCGACGATGGCGGAACGAATCGCTCGCATTGGCGCTTCGTCAGCGACCGTAGACGAGCTCGACGCGCCGGTTTTTCTCGTACGCGGACTCGTCGCTGCCCGCAACCGCCGGGCGCTCTTCGCCGTAGCTGACCGTCGTCAGCTGCGCATCACCCGCGCCCTGGAGCATAAGCGCCTGGCGCACGGCCTGCGCCCGCCGTTCGGCCAGCGCGATGTTGTACTCGCGCGAACCACGCTCATCCGTGTGGCCTTCGACGCGGATCTTGATCGAGCTCGAGCCGGCCAGGAACTTGGCATGCGTGTTGATGAGCGACGCGTACTCCGGGCGGATGTCGCTGCGGTCGAAGTCGAAATAGATGATGGTGGCGGCTCCGGCGGGCCCGCCGTTGATGCTCCCCGATGCCCCGGGCAGGTCGCGGCCCTGGCCGATTTGTCCTTCGCCCTGCCCCGTGTTCGCGCCGCTTCCTTCCGTGGCGGTCGAACCGGAGGTTTCCGGGACCGTCGTCGGCTTCTTCGGACACCCGGCGAGCGCCAGCGTGGCACACACGATCAAGAGGACAGGCAGCAAACGCATAGCTCGGACTCCTTGGGCTCAAGAATCTCGGTCGAAGTGCCGCGTTCTTCTAACACAGGCACAGGGGCGCGTCACGCCCGCTAGTTGAGGAACGGCGACCAGGCGGCCTCCCGCAGCTCGCCGGAACCTGCCGCGATCTGTTGCTGGATGCGGCCGTCGCTCGAGACGATCGCGAGCGTATCCCGCCCGCCGACCCGGCTGGTGTAGAGGATATCCGCGCCGTTCGGCGCGAATGACGGAGACTCGTCGAGCTGGCCGCCGCTCAGCACCTGCAAGCCGCCGCGCTGGATGTCCACCGCCCCGATCCGGAATGCGCCCCGGTCCTGCGTGACGACGACAAGCTGGCGTCCGTCCGGCGAGACCCGCGGCCGCGCATTGTAGCTGCCGTCAAACGTGATGCGCCGGGGCCGCGCGCCGGGCTCGACGCCGACGTTGTAGACCTGCGGTCCACCGGCGCGGTCCGACGTGAAATAGAGCGAGCGGCCGTCCGGCGCCCAGGACGGCTCGGTGTCGATCGCCGGATCTTCGGTGATGCGCTTGAGGTCCTGGGTCGCGAGGGTCAGCACGTAGACGTCCACGTTGCCGTCGCGGCGCGAGAGCGCGAGGGCGAGTTGCGACCCATCCGGCGAATAACTCGGCGCGCCGTTGATGCCCGCCCGCGCCGACACTTGCACCTGGGCACCTGTGCTCAGCGTCTGCACGTAGATGGCCGCAAGCCCGGAGTGGAACGAAACGTACGCAATCGAACGCCCGTCGGGCGACCAGGCCGGGGACATGATCGGGTCCGGCGAGCCGAAGACGATGCGCTCGTTGTCGCCGTCCGCGTCCGAAACGACCAGCCGGTAGCTGCGCTTCGAGACCGGCCCATCCACGGCTACGTAGGCGATCCGGGTGGCGAAGGCGCCGCGCACGCCGAGGATCTTCTCGTAGACCGCGTCGGACACGCGGTGGCTCGCGCGCTTCAGGGCCTTCGGGTCGACCGGTACCGCAGTGCCGAGGAGCCGCTCGCCATTCGCCACCGAGACGAGCTCGTAGCGCACCTCGAAGCGTCCATCCGGCAACGGCGAAAGCTTGCCGACCAGCACGTAGTCCACCTTCAGCATGCGCCAGTCGGCCGTGTCCACCTCGCTCGCCGCGTGCGGCTGCTCGACGAGTTGCGCTCGCGGGAGAGGCCGGAAGCGGCCGCTGCGCTCGAGGTCAGCCTGCACCGTGGCCGCCACGTCATGGGGCGCAGCGCCCGTCCCGTCCCAGGCAAGCGGGACGATGGCAATGGGCACCGACTCGGCCATCCCCTTGAGGATCTGGACGGTGAGCTGGGCGCTGGCCGGCTCGAATGGCCAAGCGAGCGCGATGATCAGGATGAGGGCGTGGCGAAACTTCAACGGCGGGACTCCTTCGGCGTGAACACGAGTTCGACCTCGCGCTCGAAAAGTGCGGGCTCCGGCGGCGCGGGCAAGGGCGAGGCATTGCGGACGGCATTCTCGATGGACTGGCGCACGGCTGCGCCGCCATTGCAGGTCCCGAATCGCATGCCCACTACCTCGCCTCCCGGAATCTGTGTGACGTAGATCGTACAGCTTAGCCCCTGCGCCACGCCCGGCGGTTCAAACCAGCGCTGCTCGACGTGGAGCTGGATCGCGCGTACGTAACTCGCCTTGAGACGCTGGAAGCCGGCGCTGGTCCGGGTTTCCTCGTCTTCGAGCCGAGCGCGCAAATCCGCCTCACGCTGGTCGCGATCGCGCTTGTCCTGGGCCTGGCGCTTCTTTTCGGCAGCCGCTTTCGCCTGCGCTTCCTTGTCGGCCTTGCTCTTCGCCTCCAGTTCGGCATTCTGTTTCGCCTGCGCGTCCGCCTTCGCCTTCTGCTCAGCCTCGATGCGCGCCTGTTCCTTGGCTTGCTCCTCGGACTTCTCCTGCTGCTGGCGTTCGTCCTCGAGGCGCTTCTCCTCGGCCTCGGCCGCCACGCGTTGCTGGCGTTCCTCCTCGCGACGCTCCTCGTCGTTGCGCTTCTGGCCCGCGGCCTGCAAGACGGCCTGGTCCATCACGACGGCGTCAATGGGCAGCACGACCAGCTCCGGGTCGTGCGTCGGCAGCGTCAGCCCGAGGAACAGGAGCCCGGCGAGCACCGCATGCAGCGCGATCGACCAGCCGATGGGCGCGATGGGTGCACGCATGGTCTCGCTCATCGCTTGCGCTCGAGATCCTCGAGCGCCCGCACGGCTTTCGGGTCGGTCAGGAAGCCGATCTTCGTCGCGCCCGCCTGCTGCAGGAGCACCATGCCGCGCACGACGCTCCCGTAGGGGACGCGCTCGTCAGCCTTGACGAGCACCGGCGTTGACGGGTCGCGCCCCAGCACCGCACCGGCCCGGCGCGCGACTTCCGCCTCGCCCACCGGACTATCCTCGTTGCCGCCGATGTTGAGGTAATAGCGCCCGTCGCGATCCACCGACAGCACGAGCGGTTCGCGGTTCTTGAGCAGATCCGGGTCGATCGGTTTCGCGTTGGCTTCGGGCAGCTCGACCTGGACGCCCTGCGTCAGGAGCGGCGCCGTGATCATGAAAATGATGAGGAGCACCAGCATCACGTCGATGTACGGGACGACGTTGATCTCGCCCATCAGTTTCCGGCGACGGCGTTGCGTCGGCATCGTCAGGCCCGCGACGCCGCATGACGCTGGAGCAGCGTCGAGAACTCGTCCATGAAAGCGTCATAGCGAAGCTCGAGCCGGCCCATTTTGTCTGCATAGCGGTTGTACGCGACGACTGCGGGGATGGCTGCGAAGAGACCGGCCGCGGTTGCGATCAGCGCCTCCGCGATGCCGGGGGCCACCATCGCGAGCGTTGCCTGCTGGGCGTCCCCAAGGCCCTGGAAGGCGCCCATGATGCCCCACACCGTGCCGAAGAGGCCGACGTACGGGCTCGTGGAGCCGACCGTCGCGAGCGTCGCGAGGCTGGCCTCGAGGCGGTCGATCTCGCGCAGCTGGGTGACGCGCATGGCGCGGCGCACACCCTCGAGCAGTTCGCCGGCCGGCACCGACTGCCCGCGCAGGCGCGTGAACTCGCCGAAACCGGCCTCGAAGATGCTCTCCATGCCGACCGCCGGCTTGCTGCGCTTGCCAATCGCCCGATAGAGCTGGCCGAGGTCGCCGCCCGACCAGAACGTGCTCTCGAAGCGGTTCGCCTCGCTTTCGGCCAGCGACAACAGCCGCTTCTTGCGGAAGATGATGGACCAGGATGCGAGCGAGGCGAGCATCAAGATCGCGAGGATCACCTTGACCACAAGCCCGGCGGACAGGACGAGCTGCAATATCGAGTGCGATTCGTTCAAGGCGATTCCTTCAGAATTGCGACGTCAGGGCCAGCGGCAAAGGCCGCGGCCGCAAGTTGTCCGCATCGATGCAGGCGGCGCGGATCTTCGCGCTGATGAGAAGCTCACCGGCGCCCTCGCCGCGGCGGACATCTTGCGCGAGCGCCAATGACGCGCCGCGCAGCTCCTCGAGCGTCACCGACACCACGAGCTCGTCGTCGAAGCGCGCCGGCCGATGGTAACGGATGTTCGCTTCGACCACGACGAACTGCAGGCGTTCGTCGCGCTGGAGCTTCACCTGGTCGATGCCGAGCGCGCGCAGCCATTCGCTGCGTGCGCGCTCCAGGAACTTGAGGTAGCTCGCGTAGTAAACGACGCCGCCGGCATCCGTGTCTTCCCAGTAGACCCGCACCGGAAAGCTGAAGCTTCCCAAGACCCGCGCCCTACCCGCGAAACAGCGGCAGGCTGCCGCCACCCGCGTCGGCCTGCGGCGGCTCGCGCCCGAAATGCCGCCACGCCGAGGGCGTCGCAACG
>DATBSX010000195.1:0-3187 GCA_036559565.1 Steroidobacteraceae bacterium
CGAGATCCAGGACGTCTACCGGCTCCAGGGCGTGAAGATCAACGACAAGCACATCGAGGTCATCGTCCGGCAGATGCTGCGCAAGGTCGAGGTCAAGGAATCGGGCGACTCGACGCTGCTGCGCGGCGAGCAGCTCGAGCGTGCGCGCATCCTCGAGCTCAACGACCGCATCGTGGGCGAGAAGAAGAAGCCGGCGGTGTACGAGCCGATGCTGCTCGGCATCACCAAGGCTTCGCTGCAGACCGACTCGTTCATCTCCGCGGCCTCGTTCCAGGAAACGACCCGCGTGCTGACGGACGCGGCGGTCCGCGGCATCAAGGACGACCTGCGCGGCCTCAAGGAGAACGTCATTGTCGGCCGGCTCATTCCGGCAGGCACCGGCTTCTCCTTCCACGCCCAGCGCCGCAAGGGCCGCGAGGACGAGACCCATCGCGGGTTCCTCGACTCCGGAAGCACCGAGGTGGCGGGCGAAGAGCCGGCCGTCACGGAGGCTGTCGCGGAATAAACCGGCAGGCCCGGGTCCGGCAACTGCCGGGCCCGGGTGTCAGCCGGCTTCAACCCGTCGCGAGCACCTCGGAGAAGGCGTCGCAGGCCCAGTCGACGTCGCTGCGGGTGATCGGCAGCGGCGGGGCGATGCGGATGGTGTGATCGTGGGTGTCCTTGGCGAGCAGGCCGCGGTCCCGCAGCCGTTCGCAATACTGGCGGGCTCCGCCGGCATCTTCCCGCAGCTCCACGGCGAGCATCAGGCCGCGGCCGCGGACTTCGCGGACGAGATCGCTTCGAATGCCCTCGAGCCGGGCCTTGAAATAGGCCCCCTGCTTTTCCGCGTTTTCGATCATGCCTTCGTCGATGAGGACCTTGAGCGCCATCCGCGCGACGGCGCAGGCGAGCGGATTTCCGCCGAACGTGCTGCCGTGCTGGCCGGGCTTCAGCACGCCAAGCACCTCGGAGTTCGAGAGCACTGCGGAAACCGGATAGAACCCGCCTGAAAGCGCCTTGCCGATCAGCGTCACGTCCGCCTCGATCCCTTCGTGCTCTTCCGCCAGGAGTTTCCCGGTGCGCCCGAGCCCGGTCTGGATCTCGTCGAGGATCAGCGTGACGTTCCGTTCGCTGCAGAGCGCGCGCACGCGGGCGAAGTAGCCGGCCGGCGGGATGATGACGCCGGCTTCGCCCTGGATCGGCTCGACCAGGAAGGCGACCGTGTTCTCGTTGATCGCGGCCTGAAATGCATCGAAGTCCCCGAAGGGAACGACGCGAAAGCCGGGCGCGAACGGGCCGAAGCCTCCGCGTGCGTCGGGATCCGTGCTGAAGCCGACGATGCCGAGCGTGCGTCCATGGAAGTTGTTGGCGCAGACGACGATCTCGGCGCGGTCGGGCGCGACGCCCTTCACTTCGTAGCCCCACTTGCGCACGGCCTTGATCACCGACTCGACGGCCTCGGCGCCGCTGTTCATCGGCAGGATCTTGTGCGAGCGGGTGAGCTTCGCGAGGTCCTCGTACAGCAGCGCCAGCTGGTCATTGCGAAAGGCGCGCGACGTCAGCGTGAGGCGCTGCGCCTGTTCGACCATCGCCGCGAGGATCCTGGGATGGCAGTGGCCCTGGTTCAGGGCCGAATACGCCGACAGGCAATCGAGATACCGCTTGCCGTCCGTATCCCAGACCCAGACGCCCTCGCCGCGCACCAGCACGACATCCAGCGGCTTGTAATTGTGCGCCCCGAGGCGCGATTCGAGGTCGATCAGGCTATGGGCTGTGAGCGGCATGACTCACCTCGGATGCGGCGCAGCTTGACCCCAGGGATGATACCGGACGGCAGGATCGTGCCGGCAATTCGCCGTTGCCGTTACACTGTGGGCCGGCCGCGCCATGCCAGACCGAAGAGCCAAGAAGGTTTCCCTGATCGGCGCACCGACGGACGTCGGTGCCGGCACGCGTGGCGCGTCGATGGGCCCCGAGGCGCTGCGCGTCGCACACCTGCAGGCGATGCTCGAATCCCAGGGCGTCGAAGTGATCGATCGCGGCAACCTGCAAGGCCCGGGAAATCCCGGCCAGCCGCCGGTGGACGGCTACCGTCACCTGGCGGAAGTCGCGGCATGGAACCATGCAGTGCATGACGCGCTCCGTTCCGAGCTGAAGGCTTCCCGCCTGCCGATCCTGCTCGGCGGCGATCACTGCCTCGCGATCGGGTCGATCAGCGCCGTGGCGCGCCATTGCAGCGAACACGGCCGGAAACTCCGCGTGATCTGGTTCGACGCGCACGCCGATTCGAACACCAACGTCCTGACGCCGAGCGGCAACATCCACGGCATGCCGGTCGCGGTCCTCTGCGGCTTCGGCCCTGCGGAACTCATCGGCATCGGCGGCAAGACGCCGATCATGGAGCCCGACGTCATCCGGCAGGTCGGCATCCGCAGCGTCGACGAGGGCGAGAAGCGCTTCGTGCACCAGATCGGGCTCGAAGTGTTCGACATGCGCTACATCGACGAGATGGGCATGCGCGAGACGATGCAGGCGGCGCTGTCGGGACTCGACCGCAATACGCACCTGCACGTGAGCTTCGACGTCGATTTCCTGGATCCCGAGATCGCGCCGGGCGTCGGCACGACGGTCGCCGGCGGTCCCTCCTATCGGGAATCGCAGCTCTGCATGGAGATGATTGCCGACACCGGGGCGCTCGGTTCGGTCGACGTCATGGAGCTCAATCCCGCCTTCGACCTGCACAACAAGACGGCGGAAGTCGCCGTCGACCTCCTGGGTTCGCTGTTCGGCAAGAGCACCCTCATGCGTCGCGCGGACGGATAGCCGGCGGACCCCTTAGAAACCCAATAAAAACAAGGTCTTGGCGCAAGGCTTCCGCAAGGCCACGGCCGGGCGGAAACGGCTCCCGGTTCGGCTTGACGGCCTATTGGGCCGGTATCTACAATCGCGGGCCTTTTCGGGCCCCGCCCCCATATACGGGCGGGGTGGAATAGCCAAACAACAAGTATCCGGGCCGCCACAGGGCGGCCCGGTGTTTCATGCGTCCGGCAATCCGGCCGGAGCGGGGCAGTAGGGACGGTATGTCGACGACGAACCAGCTGATCCGTGGCGGCCGCGTGGCTCCCACTTACAAGTCCAAGGTGCCGGCGCTGCAACGCTCGCCGCAGCGCCGCGGCGTGTGCACGCGCGTCTACACGACGACGCCGAA
>DATBSX010000196.1:0-2869 GCA_036559565.1 Steroidobacteraceae bacterium
GCGATGGCTGTCACGGCGCTCGTCGGCGCGATGCTCGCGCTGCAGGTCGGCATGGCCGGGACGATGAGGAGTTACGTCGGCTCTCCGATGGCCGCGGCGCTGGTCAACTTCGCGGTCGGGACGATGTTCCTGGTTGTCGCGGTCGCGATCGGGCGCGGCTCGCTCGCAGAAGTCGCACAGGCCGGGGCGGCGCCCTGGTGGGCATGGTGCGCGGGAATCCTGGGCGGCCTCTACATCACCGCGTCGGCGACTCTCGGGTCGACGCTCGGTGGCGCGACATTCATCGCCTTGATCGTCGCCGGCCAGATGATCGCGGCGCTCGCCCTCGACCACTACGGGCTGCTCGGTTTCCCCGTGCGGCCGCTCGATGCCTGGCGCGTGTCCGGCGCCTTGCTCGTCATCGGCGGGATGTTCCTCCTCGCCCGGCAGAACTGAAATCGAAGGGAAATTGAAGGGGACAGTCCCCTTCATTTTTTCGCACCTGGTCTTCCATGCATCGAATTGATAGAAATGAAGGGGACTGTCCCCTTCAATTTCCCTTCTATTTGCCGCGGGGCTGCTGCTGCGTGATGCAGTGGATATTTCCGCCGCCGAGCAGGATCTCGCGCGACGGCACGCCGATGACGGTGTGGCGCGGGAAGAGCCTGGCGAGGGACGTCTTCGCCGCGCGATCGGTCTTCGAGTCGAGCAGTGGCATCACGATGTGGCGGTTCGCGATGTAGAAGTTCACGTACGAACCCGCGAGCCGGTCGCCCGCGCGCCTCGGCTTGCACTCCTCGGAGCGCTCGATGCCCGCTGCCTCGGCCTCAGTCATGTAGAGCGGCCCCGGCTGCAGCAACTTGTGGATCCTGAGCTTCCGCCCGCGGGCATCCTTGGCCTTCTCAAGGACCTCGTAGGCTGCGTGCGAGATGTCGTACTGCGGGTCTTCCGGATCTTCGCACCAGGTGAGCACAACCTCGCCCGGCCGCACGAAACAGCAGAGGTTGTCCACGTGCCCGTCGGTCTCGTCATTGAAGACGCCGCGCCCGAGCCAGATGATCTCTCGCACGCCGAGGTGGCGCTCGAGCAGGCTTTCGATCTGGGCGCGCCGCAGCGTCGGATTCCGGTTCGGGTTCAACAGGCATTCCTCCGTCGTCAGGAGCGTGCCCTGCCCGTCCACGTGGATCGAGCCGCCCTCGAGGATGAGCGGCGCGCGATAGCGCGGCTTCGACTCGACCTCCAGCACCTTCGACGCGACCTGGTCGTCGAGTTCCCAGTCGAGGTAGGCGCCGCCGTCCTTGCCGCCCCAGGAGTTGAACATCCAGTCAATGCCCCGCACGCGGCCGCGCCGGTCCACGACGAAGGTCGGCCCGACGTCGCGCATCCAGGCGTCGTTCGACGACATCTCGACGACGCGCACGCCGGCCGGCAGCGCTGCGCGCGCCATGCTGAACTGTTCCGCCGAGACGCCCATCGTGAGCGGTTCGCTCTTCGCGATCGCGGCCGCGACCGCGGCAAATGCACGCTGCGCTGGCCGTGCGTTCTCGCGCCAGGTGTCCGGACGCTGCGGCCAGAGCATCCAGGTGCCGGCATGGCGCTCCCATTCCGCCGGCATCCGGAAGCCGTCTTTTGCAGGCATGGACATGGCGGCGATTTTACGCGATGCCGTGATAGCATTCGCGCATGAGCGAAAAAATCCGCATTTCGAACGGCAAATTGCAGGTTCCGGACCATCCGGTCATCCCCTTCATCGAGGGCGACGGCACCGGCCCCGACATCTGGCGCGCGAGCGTTCGCGTGCTCGACGCGGCGGTGAAGAAGGCCTACGGCGGCAAGCGCCAGATCGAATGGAAAGAGGTCTACGCCGGCGAGAAAGCCAACAAGCTGCTGAACACCTGGCTGCCCGACGAGACCGTCGCGGCCTGCCGCGAGTACCTCGTCTCGATCAAGGGGCCGCTCACGACGCCGATCGGCGGCGGCATCCGCTCTCTGAACGTCGCCCTCCGCCAGATGCTGGACCTCTACGTGTGCCTGCGCCCCGTGCGCTGGTTCAAGGGCGTGCCCTCGCCCGTGCGCGCACCCGAGAAAGTCGACATGGTGATCTTCCGCGAGAACACGGAGGACATCTACGCCGGCATCGAGTTCGAGGCGGGCTCCGCGGAGAACGCGAAGTTCCTCGCGTTCATGAAGGAGCAATTCCCGAAGTTCTACGGCAAGATCCGCTTCCCGGACAGTTCCGGCATCGGCATCAAGCCGGTCTCGCGCGAGGGCACCGAGCGCCTGGTGCGCGCCGCGATCGAGTACGCGGTTGCGAACCAGCGCAAGAGCCTGACCTTCGTGCACAAGGGCAACATCATGAAGTTCACGGAAGGCGCCTTCCGGAACTGGGGCTATGCCCTCGCCGAGCGCGAATTCGCGGGCCAGGTGTACACCTGGGACCAGTGGGAGCGCACCCGCGCCGCGAAGGGTGACGCCGCCGCCAACGACGAGCAGAAGAAGGCGCTCGCCGCCGGCCGCATCCTGGTCAAGGACGCGATCGCCGACATCACGTTGCAGCAGGTGCTGACCCGCCCCGAGGATTTCGACGTCATCGCGACGATGAACCTCAATGGCGACTACCTCTCCGACGCCCTCGCCGCCCAGGTCGGCGGCATCGGCATCGCACCGGGCGGCAACGTCAACTACGTCACCGGGCACGCCGTCTTCGAAGCGACGCACGGCACCGCGCCGAAGTACGCCAACCTCGACAAGGTCAACCCCAGCTCGGTGATCCTGTCGGGCGAGATGATGCTGCGCTACATGGGCTGGACCGAGGCGGCCGATGCGATCATCACCGCGATGGATCGCACGATTGCACAGAAGACGGTCACCTACGATTTCGCGCGGCTCA
>DATBSX010000197.1:0-10590 GCA_036559565.1 Steroidobacteraceae bacterium
CGAGGTGCTTGAACTCGCCGCGCGCGGCCGAGAAGAGTTCCTCGCAGATGCGCACGTGCTCGTCCATCGAGCCGCCGATGTCGAGGAAGAGCAGGACCTTCACCGCGTTGTGGCGCTCCGGCACCATGCGGATGTCGAGCACGCCCGCGCGCCGTGCGGTTGAGTCGATGGTACCGTCGAGGTCAAAGGTCTCCGCCGCGCCCTGGCGCGCGAAGCGCCGCAGCCGCCGGAGTGCGAGCTTGACGTTGCGCGTTCCGAGCTCGACCGAGTCATCGAGGTTCGCGAACTCGCGCCTGTCCCAGATCTTGACGGCGCTGCGATTGCCGCCCGCGCCGCCGATGCGGATGCCTTCCGGGTTGTAACCGCTGTGCCCGAACGGCGAGGTGCCGCCGGTGCCGATCCACTTGTTGCCGCCCTGGTGCCGCGACTTCTGCTCCGCGAGCCGCTCGCGCAGGGCCTGCATCAGCGCCTCCCAGCCGCCGAGCGACTGGATGCGGGCCTTCTCCTCTTCGGAGAGGCGCAGCATGAATTCCGGCTTCAGCCAGTCCGCCGGGATCTCGGCCGCGAGCAGCGCCTCGAGCGCGAGCTCCGCGCCCTTGAAATGCGCGGCGAATACGCGGTCGAAGCGGTCGTAGTGCCGCTCGTCCTTCACCAGCACCGCGCGAGCGACCCAGTAGAAGTCTTCGGCCGACGTCCCGACGAGCCGCGCCTCGAGTGCCTCGAGGAGCGCCAGGAATTCGGTGAGGCTGACCGGCACGCCGGCGGCGCGCAGCATCAGGAAGAATCGGATCAGCACGAAGCGCCGCTCGCGCCTAGCCGGGTCGGCCCGCGCGCCGGTTGAGGAACACGAGCTGCTCGAAGAGGTGCACGTCCTGCTCATTCTTGAGCAGGGCGCCATAGAGCGGCGGGATGGCGGCTTTCGCGTCGTCGGAGCGCAGCGCTTCCGGCGCGATGTCCTCGGCGACCAGCAGCTTGATCCAGTCGAGGAGCTCCGAAGTCGAGGGTTTCTTCTTGAGGCCGGGCACGTCGCGGATCCGGTAGAACGCGGCGAGGGCCTCGGCGAGCAGCTCCTTCTTGAGGCCCGGGTGATGCACCGCAACGATCCGCTCCATTGTCTCCACGTCCGGGAAGCGGATGTAGTGGAAGAAGCAGCGGCGGAGGAAAGCGTCCGGCAGCTCCTTCTCGTTGTTGCTCGTGATGAAGACAATGGGGCGGTGCGTCGCGCGGACGAGTTTCTGCGTCTCGTAGACGTAGAACTCCATGCGGTCGAGCTCGCGCAGCAGGTCGTTCGGGAACTCGATGTCGGCCTTGTCGATCTCGTCGATCAGCAGCACCGCGCGGCGCTCGCTGTCGAAGGCGCGCCAGAGCATGCCGGGAACGATGTAGTTCGCGATGTCCTTGACGCGCTCGTCGCCGAGCTGCGAATCGCGCAGCCGCGAGACGGCGTCGTATTCGTAGAGCCCGTGCTGGGACTTGCTGGTGGACTTGACGTGCCACTCGAAGAGCGGCGCGCCAAGGGCGCGCGCGACTTCCTCCGCAAGCTGCGTCTTGCCCGTGCCAGGCTCGCCCTTGACCAGCAGCGGCCGGCCGAGCGTGACCGCCGCGTTCACGGCGAGCGCGAGCTCGCCGGTCGCGACGTAGCTGGCGGAGCCTTCGAAGCGCGTCAAGACGCCTTCGGGGGCGCGGCCCGACCGAAGTAGAGAACTACCCACTTGCCCTTGCAGTCCGAGAGGGAGTGCCACTTGCCGGTCTGGTCCTGGAGCTTGAAAGCGGCGACAGCGGTGCCTTGCAGGAAACGCGTCATGGGACTTCCTCCGGTCATGGCATGGGGCGCCGCAGCATCGCGCGGATCGCATAGTATCGCGGCCAGTGACCAGATGACCACGACAGGTCCATGGGGTTCCTTTCCATGAACGGGCCGCAACCGTGTGGGCCGCGCATTGCGCTCGTGCTGCCGGGGGGCGGGGCGCGCTCCGCCTACCAGGTCGGCGTGCTGAAGGCGATCGCCAGCTGGTACCCGCCGCGCTCGCGGCTGCCATTCCAGATCCTCTCGGGAACCTCGGCCGGTGCGATCAATGCCGCGGTCCTCGCGGCGCGCCCGCGCGACATCGCCGCCGCCGCCGAAGCGCTCGTCCGGGTCTGGGGCGCCTTCCATGTCGGCCAGGTGTTTCGCGCCGGCAGCCTCGACATGCTGCGCTCGGGCCTGCGCCTCGCCGTCGCGCTCCTGACGGGCGGCTGGCTGCTGCCGATGCCGCGGGCGCTGCTCGACAATTCGCCGCTGCGGGCACTGCTGGTGAAGAACATCAACTTCGCGCGCCTGCATCGCGCGATCGACGCGGGGCTTCCCGACTCGCTCGCGGTGACCGCGACTTCGCTCACTTCAGGCGATTCCGTCGCCTTCATCGAGAGCTCGCGGCCATTCATGCCCTGGGAACGTGTCTCGCGACGCGGCGTCGCGACCCGGCTCGATGTCGACCACCTGATGGCGAGCGTGGCGATCCCGTTGCTCTTTCCCGCTGTGGAGATGGCCGGCGCGCACTACAGCGACGGTGCGGTGCGTCAGTCGACGCCGCTCGCGCCGGCGATCCACCTCGGCGCCGACCGCATCCTCGTGATCGGCGTGCGCCCGCCCGGTCACGCGCGCGACGATGCTGCGAATCCGCCGAACATGGCGGAGCAATTCGGCTTCCTGCTCGACTCGCTCTTCACGGAGGGCCTGCAGGCGGACCTCGAGCGCTTGAATCGCGTCAACGCGCTGCTGCCGCACTGCCGCTCGGGCGCGGCGCCGCTCGGCATGCGCCACGTCGAGACGCTGCTCGTGCTGCCGGAGGCGGACCCTGCCGAATCCGCGATCGCGCACCGCGGCTCGATGCCGGGTTCCCTGCGCGCGCTGCTGCGGATCCTCGGCGCGCGCGGCGCGCGGGGCGGGAGGCTGCTGTCGTATCTGCTGTTCGAGTCGCCCTACACGAAGGAGCTGATTGCGGCCGGTGAGCGCGATGCGAACCGCCGGCGCGCTGAGATCGGCGTGTTTCTCGGGCTCGACTAGACGGCGAAGTTCGGGCCGGAGCCGGTCACTGTGGCAGCGCGTTGTGGCGCACCAAAAGCTGGGGATATTTCGGGCGAAAATGCCGAGCGAGCCGCTCGACGAGGTAGACCGAGCGGTGCTGGCCGCCGGTGCAGCCGATCGCGATCGTGAGGTAGCCCCGGTTCGTCTCCTCGTAGTCGGGCAGCCGAGATTCGATGAAGCGAACGAGGTCCGCGACCATGCGCTCGACGCGCGGGCTCGCCTCGAGGAACTCGATCACGGCCGGATCCTGCCCGGTCAGCGATTTCAGCGCCGGTTCCCAATAGGGATTCGGCAGCGTCCGTGCATCGAAGACAAAGTCCGCGTCGCCCGGCGTGCCGTGCTTGAAGCCGAAGGACTCGAACAGGATCGAGAGCCGTCCCGGCGCCTGCGGCTCGACGCGCTTCGCGATCATGTCGCGCAGCTCGTGCACGCTCATGCGCGAGGTGTCGATGACGAGGTCAGCGCTGTCGATCAGGGGATGCAGAAGCCGTCGCTCCTCGGCGATCGCGTCGGCAAGGCTCACGCCCGCGCCGGCGAGCGGGTGGCGGCGGCGGGTTTCCGCATAGCGGCGCAGCAGCACCTCGTCCTCGGCATGCAGGTAGAGCACCTCGCAGCGCAGGCCCGCTCGCCGGAGATCGGCGAGAAGGGAGGGGATCGAGGCGAGGTCATCGGGCCGGTTTCGTGCGTCGAGCCCGACTGCGAGACGACGGTAGAGCGGCTCGTCGGTCCGCAGCGAATGCGACACGAGCGCCTGCACGAGGCCTGCCGGGATGTTGTCGATGCAATACCAGCCGAGGTCCTCCAGCATGTTGAGCGCGACGCTCTTGCCGGATCCCGACAGTCCGCTGACGACGACGAGGCGGGTCATGGACGCCCGGGCCTCAGGCCGGCCGGCCGCGGGCGACGTCCGCCGCATGGTGGTCCGACTGCTTCTCCTTGTGCTTGCGCACCAGGCGGTCGAGCTTGTCCGCGAGCGCGTCGATCGCCGCGTACATGTCCGCTTCCTTCGCGTCGGCGTGGATCACGGCGCCGGTGACGCCAAGCGTCGCCTCCGCCTTGTGCTCGAGCTTCTCGACCGTCAGCACGCAGTGCACGTCCACGACCCGCTCGAAATGCCGGAGGACCCGGTCCAGCTTCTTGCGGACGTAGTCGCGAAGCGGGGGCGTGATCTCGATGTGATGGCCGGTCAGCTTCAACTGCATGACGTTTCCTCCGTGTAATCCTCGCCCGCGGGCGCGCTCAGCGCGGCGCCTGCCGTCGCGCGCTCGAAGTCGCGATGCCGAGCGCTTCGCGGTACTTGGCGACCGTGCGGCGCGCCACGTGCACGCCGCCGGCCGCGAGCAACTCGACGATCTGCTGGTCCGAGAGTGGCTTGTCCGCGGCCTCCTGGGCGATCAGTTTCCTGATCTTGGCACGGATCGCCGTGGACGAGACGCCGGTTCCGTCGTCCCCGGGCACGTGGCTCGAGAAGAAGAAGCGGAACTCGAACACGCCGCGCGGCGTGTGCAGGTATTTCCCGGTCGTCACGCGTGAAATCGTGGACTCGTGCATCTCGATGGCTTCCGCGACGTCCTTCAGGATCATCGGCTGCATGGATTCCTCGCCGCGGTCGAGAAAGTCCTGCTGGCGCTCGACGATCGTGCGCGCGACCCGGAGCATGGTGTCGTTGCGGATCTCGAGGCTGCGGAGCAGCCAGCGCGCCTCCTGCAGCTGCGTGCGCAGCACCGCGTGGTCCGGCGCGCGCGTGATCATCCCGGCGTAGCCCTCGTTGACCCGGATGCGCGGCAGGGCGGAGGGATTCAGCTCGACCACCCAGCCCTGGGGAGTGCGCCGCGCAAAGACGTCGGGCACGACGTATTCCGTGCGCAGCGCCTGGAACGCCGCGCCGGGACGCGGGTGGCAGCTGCGCACGAGCGCGAGCGCGACGTCGAGCTCTTCGCCGCTGACGTGCATCTCGCGCTGCAGGGCGGCGAGCTGATGGCCGGCCATCAGCTCGAGATGCCGGTGGGCGAGGGTGCGCGCCGTCGCGAGGCCAGGAGTCGCGGAGTCGAGCTGCGCGAGCTGCAATTCGATGCACTCGGCGACCGAGCGCGCGCCGACGCCGGCGGGATCGAGCTGCTGGACGATGGCGAGCGCGCGCAGGGCGCCTGCGGCGTCGGTCGGCGCCTCGGCGGCGACGGCCTCGACGATGGCGTCCAGCGGTTCGGTCAGGTATCCGTCGTCGTTGATCGCGTCCACGATCGCGCGCGCGACCGCGAGCGAGGCGGCCGGCAGCCGCGCAAGCTCGAGTTGCCACAGGAGGTGGTCGCGAAGCGTCCGTCCCGATTCATCGGGGAGCTCGAGCTCGCCCTCGCCGGAACTGGACCAGGGCGTCTCGGACTCCGTGGCGTTCGGCTCGGCCCAGTCGTCGCCGATCTCGACCACGGGTTCGGCGGACTCGTCGCCTCCCTCGTCGACGCCCGCGGGCGCTTCGCTGCTCGCTTCGCGCTGCAGTGCCTCGAGTGACGTGGTCGCCTCGAATTCCTCGTCGGGCTCGAGCATCACGTTGTTTTCGAGCGCCTGCAGCACCTGGGCCTGCAGTTCGATCGTCGGCAGTTGCAGCAGGCGGATGGCCTGCTGCAGCTGCGGCGTCATCGTCAGCTGCTGCCCGATCCTGAGCTGGAGGCTGGGCTTCATCATGCGGCGGAGGCCCCGGAGGCGCGGACGTCAGAGCCTGAAATCCTGCCCCAAGTAGACCTTGCGGACCTCGGGGTTTGCAAGGATCTCGTCTGCGGATCCGGAGGCGAGGATCGTGCCCTGGTTGACGATGTACGCCCGGCCGCAAATCCCGAGCGTTTCCCGCACGTTATGGTCGGTGATCAGCACGCCGATGCCGCGATCCGCCAGGTGCCGCGCGATGCGCTGGATATCGTGCACCGACAGCGGGTCGACGCCCGCGAAGGGCTCGTCCAGCAGGATGAAGGCGGGATTCGCGGCCAGGGCCCGCGCGATCTCGACGCGCCGGCGTTCGCCGCCCGAGAGGCTCATGCCCATGTTGTCGCGCAGGTGCGCCACGTGCAGCTCTTCGAGCAGGCTCTCGAGCGCCTCGTCGCGCGCGGCATCGTCGAGGTCGCTGCGGGTCTCGAGGATGGCTTTCACGTTGTCGACGACCGTCATGCGGCGGAAGATCGAGGGCTCCTGCGGCAGGTAGCCGAGCCCGCGGCGCGCACGGGCATGCATCGGCAGCGACGTGATGTCCTCGCCGTCGAGCTCGATGCGGCCGCCGTCGCAGGGCACGAGTCCCACGATCATGTAGAAGGCCGTGGTCTTGCCCGCGCCGTTCGGGCCGAGCAGCCCGACGACCTCGCCGCTCGCGATCGAGAGCGAGAGCGAGGAGACGACCTTGCGCTTGCGGTAGCTCTTCTCGAGCCCGCTGGCGAGCAGTTCGCTCATGGCTGGGGCTTCGGCTTGGGCTGCGGCGCTTCGCGCGGCTGGATCGTGATCACGACCGGCTCGCGCGAGACGACGCCATGGTTCGCCGTGCTGTAAACGAGCGTTTCGCCGGTGAGCTCGGTCTTGCCATCCGACAGCCAGGCATCGCCCGCAAATTCGGCCGTGCCGCGCTTCAGGTCGTAGTCGATCTGGTTTGCGCGGCCCTTTGCGAGCTCGTCCTTGCGCTTCTGCTCGAAAGTCGCGGGCGCGCCGGTGACGGCCGCGCTCTGGATCTCGCCGCCCGCGAACTTCACGTCGGCGGTGTCGCTCGCGAGCGAAGCATCCGGCATCGTGATGCGGACAGTGCCGCTGAACTGCCACCGGCTGTCCTCGAAGTCGACGCCGGTCGTCACGGCGTGATCGGCCGTGATGCGCACCTGGCCCTGCGTGATCGTAATGGCGCCATATTCGACGACGCCTTTCTGGCTGTCGAAGTTCAGGGACGTCGCAGTCAGCTGGATCGGCAGCTGCTCGCGGTCCTGCGCCGCGGCGGCCGCGCAGGCAGCGAGCAGCGCGACTGCGGCGAGCCTACGGCGCGAAGCGGCCACTGACATCCGATTCCAGGTGTAGCGTTCCGGCCTTGAGGTCTGCGTGCATGCCGAGCGCGCGCAGGCGATGCGTCCCGAAGACGAGTTCGACCGGCGCCTTCGTGTTGGCCACTTCGCCCACGGTGTCGAGCGAGAGGCGCTCGGTGTACAGCTGTGCCGCGCGAGGGTCCTCCCCTGGCTGGCCGGCGAGGTGCACGTCGCCCTCGAAGTCGACGACGCGTCCACCCGGCGGAACGCGCGCCGAGTCCGAGGTGAGGTGCCAGAGCCGGCCGGTCGGGGCGTGGTAATCCACGGCGACCTCGGACAGTCGCACGACGCCGCTCGCCGGTTCCTCGTTGGCAGAGATCGATTGCAGCCCGATGCGGAGCGTGCCGTCGACGCCGAATTCCTCGAGATCCACGCCTGTCAGGAAATAGCCCGGCCGCATGACGTCCGGCTCCTCGGCCGCCGGTTCGCGGTCCACGATGCGCCACTGGACCAAGGCCGCGATCAGCGCGAGGAGGGCGGCGAGCAGCAGGACCCGGGCGATCACCGCGCCGCGCCCCGGGCCGCGAGCAGGAAATCGCAGAACTCGCGCACCGCGCCATGGCCGCCGGCCGCGCGCGTCACGTGCCGGGCCGCGGCGAGCACGTCGGGGTGGGCGTCGGCGACCGCGGCCGGCATGCCGACGGCGGCCATCAGCCCGAGGTCGGGCGTGTCGTCCACCAGGCAGGCGACGCGGCGCGGGTCGACGGCGTTGCGCTTGAGGAGCTCGGCGAGCGCGCGGGCCTTGTCGCCGACGCCCTGCGCGACGTCGGCAACGCCGAGCTCGCGCATGCGCGCCGTCACGGCGGCCGAGCGCCGGCCCGAAATCACGGCGACGCCAATGCCGGCGGCGACCAGCGACTTGATGCCGTGGCCGTCGCGCACGTTGAAGGCCTTCAGCGTCTCGCCGTCGGGTCCGTACCAGAGGCGCCCGTCCGTCAGGACACCGTCCACGTCGAGTACGACGAGCGCAATCTCGGCGGCAGGCGTCACATGACACCCGCGCGCAGGAGGTCATGCACGTTGAGCGCACCGACGAGGCGGCCCGCCTCGTCGAGGACGAGCAGGCCGTTGACCGAGTGCTTCTCCATCATGAGCACGGCCTCGGCCGCGAGCTCGTTCGGGCCGATGGAGCGCGCGCCGCGCGTCATGACGTCGGCCATCGTGCTTTCGTGGATTCCGACGCGCCGGTCGAGCGCGCGCCGCAGGTCGCCGTCGGTGAAGATGCCGACGACTTTCCTGTCCGCGTCCACGACGGCCGTGAGGCCGAGGCGCTTGCGCGACATCTCGAGGAGCCCCTCGGTGAGCGGCGTCTCGGCGCGCACCATCGGCAGGTCGCTGCCGCGGCGCATGACGTCCGACACGTGCAGCAGGAGCCTGCGGCCGAGCGCGCCGCCCGGGTGCGAGCGCGCGAAGTCGGCCTCGGTGAAACCGCGATGCTTCAAGAGCGCGACGGCGAGCGCATCGCCCATCGCGAGCGCCGCCGTCGTGCTCGCGGTCGGCGCGAGGTTGAGCGGACAGGCCTCCGCGGGAACGCTGACGTCGAGGTGCACGTCCGACTCGCGCGAGAGCGTGGACTGCGGGTTTCCGGTCATCGCGATGAGCCGCGCATCCATGCGCTTGAAGAGGGGCAGGATGGTCAGGAGCTCGGCTGTCTCCCCGGAGTAGGAGATGGCGAGCACGACGTCGCCCTTCGTGACCATGCCGAGGTCGCCGTGGCTCGCCTCGGCCGGGTGCAGGAAAAAGGCCGGCGTGCCGGTGCTCGCAAAGGTCGCGGCGATCTTGCCGCCGATGTGGCCCGACTTGCCCATGCCGGAGACGACCACGCGGCCGGTGCACGCCAGCAGCATCCGGCAGGCCTTCTCGAAATCGGTGCCCAGGCGTTCCACGAGCGCAGCGACGGCGCGGGCCTCGATCCGGAGCGCTTCGCGCCCCATCTCGATCAGGCGCTGGCTGTCGGCGGCGTCATTCATCGGTTTGGGCGCGTCATCAGGATGCAGTCCGGCATCATACACCGGCCCTTTTGTGGTGCCGGGTCGTAGATTCGTAGTTTCGCGGTCCATTGCGGGCAGCGGAACACGAAACTACGAATCTACGACCCGGCACCATAAGATGCCGCCATGTCGCCCGCCGAGATCAGCCAGCAAATCGAGGCCGCGCTGCCCGGAGCGACGGTCCGAGTCGAGTCCGAAGACGGCGTGCACTTCGCGGCGCTCGTCGTCGCCCCGCAGTTCGCGGGCCTTCGCGCGCTTCAACGCCACCAGCTCGTCTACGGCGCGCTCGGCGGCGCGGTCGGCGGCGAGATCCACGCATTGCAGCTCGACACGCCGACGCCCGAGGAATGGGCGCGCCGCGCGGCCGGCTGAGCGCAAAGGAGCAGGTCCTGGACAAGTTTCAGATCACCGGCGGCCGGCGCCTCGAGGGCGAGGTGCGCGCCTCCGGCGCCAAGAACGCGGCGCTGCCGATCCTCGCCGCGGGGCTCCTGACGGACGCACCGGTCACGATCCGGAATGTCCCGCAGCTGCACGACGTGACGACCATGATCCGGCTGCTCGGGCGCATGGGCGTCCCCGTGACGGCCGGCGCGGGCGGCGAATTCCGGGTGGACGCCGGCAAGCTCGGGGAAGCCGTGGCGCCCTACGATCTCGTCAAGACCATGCGGGCTTCCATCCTCGTGCTCGGTCCGCTGCTCGCGCGCCATGGCGAGGCGCGCGTGTCGCTGCCCGGCGGCTGCGCGATCGGCGCGCGCCCCGTCAACCTGCACGTGGCCGGACTCGAGGCCATGGGCGCTGAAATCTCGATCGAAGGCGGATATATCCATGCAAAGGCGGGACGCCTTGCAGGAGCGCGCATCGTGCAGGACACCGTGACGGTCACGGGCACCGAGAACCTGATGATGGCGGCGACCCTCGCGAGCGGCCGCACGCTCATCGAAAACGCCGCGCGCGAACCCGAGGTCATCGACCTCGCTGCCTGCCTCACGGCCATGGGCGCGAAGATCGCGGGAGCCGGCACCGACACGATCGTGATCGACGGGATCGAGCGGCTCGGCGGCTGCGAGCACCGCGTGCTGCCGGACCGCATCGAAACCGGCACGTTCCTCGTCGCCGGTGCGATCACGGGCGGTCGCGTGCGCGTCGTCGGCACGGAGCCGGCTCACCTGGATGCGGTGATCGCGAAGCTGCGCGAAGCCGGCGCGGGGGTCGGCGTCGGCCCGGACTGGATCGAGGTGGACATGCAGGGCCGGCGCCCGCGCGCGGTGGACCTGCGCACCGCGCCGCATCCCGGCTTTCCGACCGACATGCAGGCGCAGTTCGCCGCGCTCGACGCCGTCGCTGACGGCGTCTCGACGATTGTCGAGACGATTTTCGAGAATCGCTTCATGCACCTGCTGGAGCTGCGGCGCCTCGGCGCGGAAGTGCGCATCGAGGGGCACACGGCAGTGATCCACGGCGTGCCGCGCCTGTCCGGTGCGCCGGT
>DATBSX010000198.1:0-2686 GCA_036559565.1 Steroidobacteraceae bacterium
CCTGGCCGGCGATGACGGCCCGCAGCTCGGCCAGCGCACGCTCGAAGTCGTCGTTGACCACCACGAAATCGGCCTCGGCCCAGTGGCCCATGTCCGCCACGGCGTCGCGCAAGCGGCGGGCGATGACCTCAGCCGAATCGGTGCCGCGGCCCTGCAGCCTGAACTCGAGCGCCGCCCGCGAGGGCGGCAGGATGAAGACCGGGACGCAGGCCGGCATCGCCTGGCGCACCTGGCGCGCGCCCTGCCAGTCGATCTCGAGGATCGCGTCGCGGCCCTGGGCCAGGAAGCCTTCGACCTGCGCCCGAGCGGTGCCGTAGCGGTTGTCGAAGACCTCGGCGTGCTCGAGGAAGGCGTCGGCGGCGAGCATGCGCTCGAACTCCGCCTTGCTGACGAAGTGGTAGTCCTTGCCCTCGACCTCGCCCGGCCGCGGCTTGCGCGTGGTGTACGAGACCGAATGCGCGAGCTTCGGGTCGCCGGCCATCAGCGCCCGCACCAGCGAGGTCTTGCCCGCGCCGGAGGGCGCCGAGATCACGAACAGGCGGCCGCGCGCGCTCATTCGAGGTTCTGGATCTGCTCGCGCATCTGCTCGATCAGCACCTTGAGCTCGACGGCCTTGCGCGTCGTCTCGGTGTCCTGCGACTTCGATGAGAGCGTGTTGGCCTCGCGGTTGAATTCCTGCATCAGGAAATCGAGCTTGCGGCCGACCGCTTCGCCCGATGCCAACGACGAATTCAACTCCTCGACGTGGCTGCGCAGGCGGTCGAGTTCCTCGGCGACGTCACCCTTCTGCACCAGGATCGCGACTTCCTGCTCGAGCCGCTCGGGGTTGACCTCGGCGACCAGGGCCGCAATGCGCTCCTGCAATTTTGCGCGGATGCGCGACTGCACTTCAGGCAGGCGGGCCGCGATCTCGTCGAGGATTCCGAGCAGCTGCGAGGCGCGCGAGGCCAGCATCTGGGCGATCCGCTCGCCCTCGCTCGCGCGCGAGATCGTGAAGGCAGCGAGCGCCTCGGCGAGCAGGTCCGTCGCCGCGGCCGCGAGCGGCGCGGTGTCGCGTTCGGATTCCTTGACGACGCCGGGCCAGCGCAGGAGATCCACGGCGTCGATGCGGCTCTCGGCGCCCAGCCTGCGCCGCACGGCGGACGCGTTCTCGATCAGCCGGTCGAGGAGGTCCTCATCCAGGGTGAGCTCGCGGCCGGCCGCGGCTCCCGAGCGGACATAAAACGACGCGTCCACCTTGCCGCGGCGCGCAACGGCGCCGATGGCGCGGCGGTAGTCGGCTTCGGAGGCCCGCAATTCCTCGGGAAGGCGCATGCCAACCTCGAGGTAACGGTGATTGACGCTGCGGATCTCCCAGGCGAGGAGGCCCGCGGCGGTCGTGCGCTCGGCGCGCGCGAAACCGGTCATGCTCCTCAACATCGGATGGGCATCCCCGCAGTACTAAAGATGGCTGCTGATGTAAGCTTCTCCGCAGTTTAGCAGGGGGCGGCTGTCATCGGACTGCCGGGAGACGCGTGACGATCGAGTTCGCCGAAGCCAGCCTGACCGGCGATCGCGAAGACAACCAGGATCGCGCCGCGGTCGCAGCCAGCGACGACTCCGCGTTGCTCGTCGTGATGGACGGCATGGGCGGCCATGCCTATGGCGCGCGCGCGGCGGAGGTCGGCTGCAAGGCGATGCTCGAGCTGTACCGTGCGGAGCCGAAGCCGCTCTTCGACCCGCTCGGCTTCCTGCACCTCGCGCTCGGCCGCGCGCATGCGGCGGTGGTCGCGATCGGCAACAAGCTCGCGGTGGACCTGCGCCCGCGCGCGACCTGCGCGGTCTGCCTCGTGCAGCGGCAGGAAGCCTACTGGGCGCACATCGGCGACAGCCGCGTCTACCACCTGCGCGCCGGCGCCGTGCTCTCGCGCACGCGGGACCACAGCCACGTCGAGCAGCTCCTGCGCGACGGATCGATCCGCGAGGATGAGATTCCGAGCCACCCGATGCGCAACTTCGTGGAATGCTGCCTGGGCGGCGAGGCCGTGCTTCCCGAGATGACGATCACACGGCGCCAGCCGCTCGAGGACGGCGACGTGCTGATGGTCTGCACGGACGGCGTCTGGTCGAACCTGAAGGACGTCGAGATCGCGAGCCTCCTGAAGCCGGGCCACGGCAAGGCGAACGGGAGTTGCGGGTCGGCCCTCGAGAAGCTGGTCGAAAGGGCGGTAGCGGCATCGGCGCCACACAGCGACAATGCCTCGGCTGCCAGCCTCGTCTGGCACCACTGACCCCGAGGAAGATGCCCATGCGACCTGGCGGCCGTGCGGCCGACGAACTGCGACCCGTGCGCTTCACGCGCGGCTTCACCGCGCACGCCGAGGGCTCGGTGCTCTGCGAGTTCGGCGGCACGCGGGTGCTCTGCACCGCGAGCGTCGAGAACGGCGTGCCGTCCTTTCTCAGGAACAGCGGCAAGGGCTGGCTCACGGCGGAATACGGCATGCTGCCGCGCGCGACGCACACGCGCTCGGCGCGCGAGGCAGCACGCGGCAAGCAGGCGGGACGAACGCAGGAGATCCAGCGGCTGATCGGCAGGTCGCTGCGCGCCTGCATCGACCTCGGCGCCATCGGCGAGCGCACGATCACGCTGGATTGCGACGTGCTGCAGGCGGACGGCGGCACGCGGACGGCCGCGATCACCGGCAGC
>DATBSX010000199.1:0-9022 GCA_036559565.1 Steroidobacteraceae bacterium
CGCCGTCGAGGCGGATCTCGAAATAGAGCATCGCCTGCTGGTTCGGTCCGAGCCCCATCGTCCCGATCTGCTGTCCGGCTCGCACTTCGTCGCCCTCTTTTACCTGCAAGGACGCGTTGTGGCCGTAAGCCGTGAGCCAGCCGCGCACGTGGTTGATGATCACGAGCTGGCCATAGCCCAGGAGACCGCTGCCGGTGTAGGCCACGGTTCCGTCCGCCGCCGACAGAATCGGCTGGTTGAGTCCGCCGTCGATTCGAAGCCCGAGACCGCCTGAGGGCTGGCGCACGGTGCCGACGACCTTGCCGACGTTCACCGGCCAGTGCCAGGGCGGCGGGCGGTGCTCGGGATCAGTGGGCGATGCGCGCGTCGACTTCGCGGCCGGCGCCGAGACTGAACCCGACCTCGCCACCGCGTCGCGGGGCGGCCGATTGACCCGCAACCGGTCGCCCGGGTGAATGACGTCGTCGAGCTGCATCCCGTTCCAGCGCGCGATCTCGCGGGCGTCGAGGTCGTAGCGCCGCGCGATGGAATAAAGCGTGTCGCCGGCACGCACCACGTGGTAGTCCGGCAGCGACGGCCTTCGGTCATGACCGGAACAGGCGGCGATCGAAAGCGCCGCGACGCATGCAACCCATCGCTTCAGGTCACACCACCGAGCAGGGGCACGAAACTCACGAAGCCGAGCCGCTCGCGCATGAACTGGTCGCCGTGGCGCGTGAAGCGCAGCAGTTCCTGCCGGCCTTCCGGCCCGACCGGCGCGATGAGCCGGCCGCCTTCGGCGAGCTGGTCGAGGAGCTTCTGCGGCAGCGCATGCGGGGCCGCCGCCAGGAGGATGCCGTCGAAGGGCGCCTGCGAGGGCCAGCCCTCGTTGCCGTCACCGTGCTTGAAGCGGACATTCTTGATCCCGAGTTCGCGCAACCGGTCCTTGGCGCGATCGAGCAGCGGCTCGATGCGCTCGATGCTGTAGATGCGCCCAACCAGCGGCGAAAGCACCGCGGTCTGGTAGCCGCAGCCCGTGCCGATCTCGAGCACTTTCGCAGGCCGGCCGCCGATCGTGATCGCCTCGGTCATGCGCGCGACGACATAGGGTTGCGAAATGGTCTGCCCGTGGCCGATCGGGAGGGCCGTGTCCTCATAGGCGCGGCTCGCGAGCGCCTCGTCCATGAACAGGTGTCGCGGCACGTTCCGGATGCGATCGAGCACGCGCGGGTCGCGGATGCCCTGCTCCACCAGCCGCTGGATCAGGCGCTCGCGCGTGCGCGCACTTGTCATGCCGATGCCGCTGCGCTCCGAATTCAAGCGAGCGGCTCCTTGAGCCACTCGCGCACGCCCTCGAGCGCCGCATGTCGCGTCAGGTCGACCTGCAGCGGCGTCACGGACACGAAGCCGTTGGCGACCGCGTGGAAATCCGTGCCGGGCCCGGCGTCCTGGCCCGCGCCCGCCGCACCGACCCAGAAGATCTCGCGGCCGCGCGGGTCGAGACCGCGCACGGCGGGCTTGGCCCGGTGGCGGTGCCCGAGGCGCGTCACCTCGAATCCCTGGAGCTTTTCATAGGGAAGGTCGGGCACATTGACGTTCAGGATCATCGATCGATGCAACGGCTTCGCGAGCAGCCGCAGCACCAGCTCTCGCGCGACGCGTGCCGCCGTCGCGAAGTGCGGGCCCGTGCCGCCGCCCTGGGCCACGAGCGACACGGCGACGGTCGGCAGCCCGAGAAAGCGGCCCTCGATGGCCGCCGCGACGGTGCCCGAGTAGAGCACGTCGTCGCCGAGGTTGGCGCCGTCGTTGACGCCCGAGACGACCATGTCGAACTCGTATTCGAACAGGCCCGTGATCGCCAGGTGGACGCAGTCGGTCGGCGTGCCGTTGATCACGTACCAGGTGTCTTCGTCCACGCGCTGCACGCGCAGCGGCACCTCGAGCGTCAGCGAATGGCTTGCGCCGCTGCAATTGCGGTCGGGCGCAACGACGGTGAGCGGCGCGACGCCCGTCATGGCGTCCTTGAGGAATCGCAGTCCCTCGGCGCGGTAGCCGTCGTCGTTGGCAAGCAGGATCTTCAAGGTTCGCCGTCCCTTCCCGGCCGCGCGTGTCGCGACCGGGCCGCACTATACTGTAAGCCCCGTCGCCCCGGCGCGTGGACGGAGGATGCCGCCATCAAGGACGAGGACCGCCAGTTATTTCGCGCCGCCGTGCGCGGCGTCCGGCCGCTCGACCCGGCGAAGCGCATGACGGAGCGCGAGCGTCGGCGGCCGCGGGCCGCTTCGCGCCGCGCCGATGAAGCGCAGGTCCTTGCGGATTCGCTGGCATTCGACCCCCACGACCTGGATGTCGAATCCGGCGATGAACTCTCGTTTCGACGCGATGGCGTCGCCGAGGCGGTCCTGCGCCGGCTGCGGCGCGGCGAATTTTCCATCCGCGACGAGATCGACCTGCATGGCATGACGCAGGCCGAGGCACGCACGGCCCTCGGCGCCTTCCTTGCCGAATCCGCGCTGCACGGCCGGCATTGCATCCGGATCATCCACGGCAAGGGGCACGGATCCGGCAATCGCGGCCCGGTGCTGAAATCGGCGGTCAATCGCTGGCTGCGAAAGCATGGCGCGGTGCGTGCATTCTGCTCGGCACGCCGCAACGACGGCGGCACGGGCGCGTTGTACGTCCTGATCGAGCGCTAGTCCCCGCCCGCTTCGGGCACCCGCACGTCGAGGAGTTCGCGCAGCACGCTGGTCGCGAACGCGCCGCGTGGCAGCTCGAATTCAAGCTCGACATCGTCCGCCTCGATCCGGTGCACGAGGCCGGAAGGCCGCAGCACCAGCGCGCGGCGCTCGCCGCGCAGGCCGACCGCTGCGAGCAACGCCGGCAATGGCGCAACCGCGGCCAGCGCCTCGCCTTCGATCCGGCCGGCCTCGCCGCCCGGCAGCAGGCCGCCGGCACCGCAGAGCGGCCCGGTGGGCGAAACGTCGCCCTCGCGAAGGCGCTGCTGCAGCCCTTCGTCCGGATGTTCGGCGGCGAACACGGACTGGCTGCCGGCGAGGTTCACGATCTCGCCCGGCAGGAGGCGATTCCAGCTTCTGGCTCGCACGCGCGCGCCGAGCACCGCGTTGAAGGCGAGCGCGCGCGCGGACGAGAGCACGAAGGCCCGCGGCTCCCGGCCGCGCGGCAGCCGGCCGGTCTCGAGCCACTGGCGGACACGAAGGAGGTTCGCGCCCTCCTTGCCGAAACGCTGCATGCCGTAGTAGTTGGGGGTGCCCGATGCCTGCAACCCTGCGATGCGCGCGCTGATCGCTGCTGGATCACCCTGCAGCCCGCGCACGCGGATGCGGAACCGGTTGCCTGCCAAGGCACCGCGTCTGAGCTTGCGAGAATGCGGATGCTCGGCGAGCACGCGGAAGCCATCGCCGCAATACCCGACGAAGGAAGCCGTGTCCGGCCCGGCTGGAACGGAAAACCACTGGCGCGCGATCGCGCGGCGGTCCTTTTGCCCGGCGAACCCGATGTCGCCCGGCGGCCGGCCGGCCCGCGCTGCGAGCATGCGCGCGACGAAGAGCGTGTTGGCGTTCTCTTTCTCGACCAGCAGCAACCGGTGCGCGGCGCCGCCGTCGGGCTCGAAGCCGAGTCGCTCTTCGACGCGGAAATCGGCCGCCTCGACGCGCAGTGCCCCGGAAACCGGAGTCTCGCCAAAGGCGCGCGGCGTCTCGAGCGCAAGCTCGCGCCAGGGATCGGCGGCGGAATCAGGCGGCATGCGCGTGTAGGAGCAGCACCACGGCCTGGCCCGCGAGGCCTTCGCCGCGGCCGATGGCGCCGAGCCCCTCGGCCGTCGTCGCCTTGACGTTCACGTGATCGCGCGCGATGCCGAGGTCGGACGCGACGTTGGCAACGATCGCTTCGCGATGCGGCGCAAGGCGCGGCGCCTCGGCGATGAGCGTGAGGTCGCAGTTCCCGACCCGGAAGCCGCGCGCCGTCACGAGCCTGCGGACTTCCCGCAGGAGTTCGCGGCTGTCCGCGCCGGCAAAGCGCGGATCCTGCGGCGGGAAATGCTGGCCGATGTCGCCGAGCGCCGCGGCGCCGAGCAGGGCGTCCATCAGGGCGTGCAGCAGCACGTCGCCATCCGAATGCGCGACCACCCCGCGATCGTGCGCGATCGTGACGCCGCCGATCCGCAGGCTGTCGCCGGGACCGAAGCGGTGCATATCAAAACCAAAGCCGACTCTCACCGGCGCCTCCGAGAGGCGCGAAGCGCGGCCGCGGCAAGCGCGAGGTCGGCGGGCCGCGTGACCTTGACGTTCTGCGGCGACCCTTCGACGAGGAGCGGCTTCAAGCCCAGGTTCTCGATTGCGGCGGCTTCGTCCGTTGCCTCGAATCCGTCCGTGCGCGCCCGCGTGAGCGCCTGGACGAGCCGTCCGAGCCGGAACATCTGCGGGGTAAGCGCCCGCCAGAGCCGTTCGCGCGGAAAGGTCCGATGGCTGCGGCCATCGTCGCCGGCCTGTTTCAGGGTATCCGTGACCTGCACCGCGAGCAGCCCACCCACGGGATCCCGGCGGCAGGCCGCGATGAGCGATTCGACATCCTTGCGTTGCACGCAGGGACGCGCCGCGTCGTGCACCAGCACCCAGTCATCCTGGTCTGCCGTGATCAGCGCCTGCAGGCCGTTCAGCACGGAAATCGCGCGGGTCGGGCCGCCGGCAACCGCGGCGACCCGGCGCCGGACGGATTGCGGGAGCCGCTCGAAGCGCCGGTCGCCGTTCGCAAGCACCGCGACGCCGCCCGCGATGCCCGCGACCGAATTCAGGGTGCGCAGGCTGTGCTCGAGGAGCGTGCGGCCGGCGATGCGAAGGTAGGGCTTGGGAACCGGGCCGCCGTAACGGCTGGCGCGCCCCGCGGCGGCGATCACGAACCAGATGCGTTCGCCCACCCGTGCGTCAAGGCGTCGCCGAGGCCTGCATGGAATCGGGCACAGCCGGCTCGGCTTCCGGCGCGCGATGCGTCGAATCGACGACCTGGAAGAAGGTCTCGTGGACGGCGATCATGCCGAGGTCGTTGCGGGCCCGCTCCTCGAGTGCCGTGAGTCCGTGCTTCAGGTCGTTCACTTCCGCCCTCATCTGGGCGTTGCGCTCCGCGAGCACCTTGTTTTCGGAAGCCTGGTTCTCGACGGCCTGGCGCAGGTGCCAGACCTCCTGCATGCCTTCGTCCGATACCCACAGTCGGTACTGGAGCAGAAGGAATGCGGCGGCGAGCGCGACAAAGACGAACTTCATGCAGCGGGAAGCGTAGCACGTTCCGACGGCATGGGAATCACGCCTCCGGGCGCCGCTTGAGCGGGAAAGCGTCGCGGCCCGCGTACCGAGCCCGCGCGCCGAGCAACTCCTCGATGCGCAGGAGCTGGTTGTACTTGGCGACGCGGTCCGAGCGCGACAGCGAGCCGGTCTTGATCTGCGTCGCCGCAGTTCCGACCGCGATGTCCGCGATCGTCGAGTCCTCGGTCTCGCCCGAGCGGTGCGAGACGACGGACGCATAGCCTGCAAGGGTCGCCATGTCGATCGCGGCGAGCGTCTCCGTGAGCGTCCCGATCTGGTTCGGCTTGATGAGGATCGCATTGGCGACGTGCTCGGCGATGCCGCGCGCGAGGATCTCGGTGTTCGTGACGAACAGGTCGTCGCCGACGAGCTGCACTTTCTGGCCGAGGCGCCGCGTCAGCAGGGACCAGCCGTCCCAGTCGGCCTCCGCCATGCCGTCCTCGATGGTGAGGATCGGGTAGCGGTCCGCCAGCGAGGCGAGGTATTCGGCGAATTGCGCCGCGCTGAACTTGCGGCCCTCGGACTCGAGGTGGTAACTGCCGTTCTTGTGGAACTCGGTGCTGGCGACGTCTAGCCCGAGCCACACGTCGTGGCCGGGGTGGTAGCCGGCCTTCTCGATCGCCTCGAGGATCACGCCGAGCGCCGCTTCGTTCGACGGCAGGTTGGGCGCGAAACCGCCTTCGTCGCCGACCGCCGTTGCGAGGCCGCGTCCCTGCAGGATCCTCTTGAGTTGGTGGAAGATCTCCGCGCCTGCGCGCAGCGCCTCCCGAAAGCTCGGAAGGCCCGCCGGGACGATCATGAACTCCTGGATATCGAGGCTGTTGTCGGCATGCGCGCCGCCGTTGATGATGTTCATCATCGGAACGGGCATCACGACCGCGTCGCCGCCGCCGAGGTAGCGGAAGAGCGGGAGCTTCTGCGAGGCCGCCGCTGCGCGCGCGGTCGCGAGCGACACGGCGAGGATCGCATTCGCGCCGAGCCGCGACTTGTTCTCCGTGCCATCCACCTCGCACATGCGCGCATCGATGCCCGCCTGGTCGGACGCGTCCCGGCCGACCAGCGAGTCCCGGAGCACGCCGTTCACGTGCAGCACGGCGTGCAGCACTCCCTTGCCGAGATAGCGCTTCGGGTCCCCGTCCCGCAGCTCGACCGCCTCCCGCGTGCCGGTCGAGGCCCCCGAGGGAACCGGCGCCCGGCCCAGCGTGCCGTCCTCGAGCTCGACGTCGGCTTCAACGGTCGGGTTGCCGCGGGAGTCGATGATCTCGCGGCCGCGGATGTCGACGATGCGCATCAGAGCGAGCTCTCGGCGAACGGGCGGGACTTGACCATGCGGTCGAGTTCGACCAGGAGCGTCAGCAGCTCGCGCATGCGCGGCAACGGCCAGGCATTCGGGCCGTCGGAGAGCGCCTTGTCGGGATCCGGGTGCGTTTCCATGAAGATGCCGGCGACGCCCGCGGCCACCGCGGCACGCGCAAGCACCGGCACGAATTCGCGCTGGCCGCCGGAGGACGAGCCCTTCCCGCCGGGGAGCTGCACCGAATGCGTCGCGTCGAAGACGACCGGCGCGCCGAAGGCGCGCATGACCGAGAGCGCCCGCATGTCGGAAATCAGGTTGTTGTAGCCGAAGCTGAAGCCGCGTTCGCAGACCATGATGCCGGGGTTGCCCGTCGAGCGCGCCTTCTCTACGACGTTCGACATTTCCCAGGGGCTCAGGAACTGGCCCTTCTTGATGTTTACCGGCTTGCCCTGGGAGCAGACGTTGACGATGAAGTTCGTCTGCCGGCACAGGAACGCGGGGGTCTGCATCACGTCCACGACGGAGGCGACCTCGCCGAGCGGCGTGTCCTCGTGCACGTCGGTGAGCACCGGCACGCCGTGCTGCCGGCGCACGTCGGCAAGGACCTTGAGGCCCTGCTCGATGCCGGGTCCTCGGAACGAAGCGCGCGACGAGCGGTTCGCCTTGTCATAGGAGGCCTTGAACACGAACGGGATCTTCAACGCGCTCGTCACCTCCTTGAGCTCGCCGGCGATGTCCTGCGTGAGCTGCGGACTCTCGACGACGCAGGGCCCGGCAATCAGGAAGAGCGGGCGGTCGGGGCCGATCTCGGCTCCGGCAAGCTTCAAGCGCTGACCGCCTGCGGCAGCTCGCCTGCCACTTGCTGCCGAGCCGCGTGATCGCGCGCCGCGCGCACGAAGCTCGCAAACAGCGGATGGCCGTCGCGCGGATTGGACGTGAACTCCGGGTGGAACTGGACGCCGATGAACCACGGGTGCGACGGCAGCTCGATGATCTCCACCAGGCCGTCGTCGGAGTACGCCGAGATCGACAGCCCCGCCTTCTGCATCCGCTCGAGATAGTTGTTGTTGAACTCGAAGCGGTGGCGGTGCCGCTCGTGGATCACGTCGCGGCCATAGACCTTGCGCGCGAGCGTGCCGGTCAGGATCTTTGAATCCTGCGCCCCAAGGCGCATCGTGCCGCCGAGATCCGAACGGTCGTCGCGGCGCAGCGTCTCGCCCGAGCGGTCGCGCCACTCGGTGATGACCGCGATCACGGGATCCGGCGCCGACCGGTCGAATTCCGTCGAGTTGGCGCCAGGCAGGCCGAGGACGTCGCGCGCGAACTCGATCACGGCGACCTGCATGCCGAGGCAGATGCCGAGATACGGGACGCCGTGCTCGCGTGCATGGCGCACCGCCGCGATCTTCCCCTCGATGCCGCGCTCACCGAAACCGCCGGGCACGAGGATCGCGTCCATGCCGGCGAGGCTCGCCGTGCCGCCGCTTTCAAGGTCCGTGGATTCGACGTAGTGGAGCTGGACGCGGGTGCGCGTCTTCAGGCCTGCATGCCGCAGTGCCTCGTTCAGCGAGATGTAGGAGTCGCGGATCTGGACGTACTTGCCGACCATCGCGATGTTGACCGTCGCGTCGTGCTGCTGGCGCCCTGAGACGACCTGCTGCCATTCGCGCAGGTCCGCCGGCGGCGCCTCGATGCCGAGCTTGTTGCAGACGATCGCATCGAGGTGCTGCTCGTGCAGCAGGATCGGGATCTTGTAGATGTCATCGGCGTCAACCGCCGAGATGACAGCCCGCTCCTCGACATTGGTGAACAGCGCGATCTTGCGGCGCTGTTCCTCCGGCAGCGGGTTCAGGCAACGGCACAGGAGCACGTCGGGCTGGATGCCGATGCCGCGGAGCTCCTTGACCGAATGCTGGGTGGGCTTGGTCTTGATCTCGCCCGAACCGCCGACCACGGGAACCAGCGTCAGGTGGATGTAGACGCAGCTGCCGCGGCCCTGCTCGACGCCCATCTGACGGATCGCCTCCAGGAAGGGCAGTGACTCGATGTCGCCGACCGTTCCGCCGATCTCGACCATGCAGACGTCGGCGTCGCCGGCGCCCAGGCGAATGCTGCGGATGATCTCGTCCGTGATGTGCGGGATGACCTGGACCGTTGCGCCGAGGTAATCGCCGCGACGCTCACGCGCGATGACGCGCTCGTAGATCCGGCCGGTCGTGAAGTTGCTGTTGCGGCCGGTCGTCGTGCGCACGAAGCGCTCGTAGTGCCCGAGGTCGAGGTCGGTCTCCGTCCCGTCCTCGGTGACGAACACCTCGCCATGCTGGAACGGGCTCATCGTGCCCGGGTCTACATTGATATAGGGGTCGAGCTTGACCATGCGGACCTTGAGGCCGCGGCCCTCGAGGATCGCTCCCAGGCTGGCCGACGCGAG
>DATBSX010000200.1:0-6969 GCA_036559565.1 Steroidobacteraceae bacterium
GAACTGGACACGCATGCCGCGGCGATGGTCGCCCCTGGAAAGGGAATACTCGCGGCCGACGAGTCGACCGGGACGATCAAGAAGCGCTTCGACAAGATCGGGCTGGAGTCGTCTTTCGAGGCCCGCCGCGCGTACCGCGAATTGCTGTTCACGGCACCTGAGGCTGAAAAGCACATCTCGGGCGTGATCCTCTACGACGAGACCATCCGCCAGCAGACCGCCGGCGGCCAGCCGTTCCCGCAGCTCCTGGCTTCGCGCGGCATCCTGCCGGGCATCAAGGTGGACGCGGGCGCCAAGGCGTTCGCCGGCTTCCCGGGCGAGACCGTGACCGAGGGGCTGGACGGCCTGCGCGAGCGGCTTGCCGAGTACTACGGCCTCGGCGCGCGCTTCGCGAAGTGGCGCGCGGTCATCGATATCGGCGCGGCGATTCCGACCACGGCCTGCCTCGTTGCGAACGCCGAAGCGCTCGCTCGTTACGCGGCCCTGTGCCAGGAAGCATCGATCGTGCCGATCGTCGAGCCCGAGGTCCTCATGGATGGCGATCATTCGATCGCGCGCTGCGAGGAGGTGACGGACGCGACGCTCGAGACCGTGTTCGACGCGCTGTTCCTGCACAATGTGCGCCTCGAGGGCATGGTCCTGAAGCCAAACATGGTCATCGCGGGCAAGAAGTGCGCGAAGCAGGCGAAGGCGGAGGAAGTCGCCGAGGCTACCGTACGCTGCCTGTTGCGGCGCGTGCCGGCCGCGGTGCCGGGCATCGCCTTCCTCTCCGGCGGGCAAAGCGAGGCCGAGGCGACGCTGCACCTGTCGCTCATGAACCGTTCGCGCAAGCTTCCCTGGGAACTCTCGTTCAGCTACGGCCGCGCGCTGCAGCAGAGCACGCTCGATGCCTGGAAGGGCAAGCCCGGAAACGTCGCCGCCGCGCAGAAAACCTTCCTGCGCCGCGCGAAGCTGAACGGGCTAGCGCGCGATGGCCGTTACGAGGCCGCCATGGAACAGGCCGCGGCCTGAGGGCCGGGCGGCGCGGGCCCACGACTTGAGCTCCGAAGTCCGTCGCGAAGCCGGCGACATCGTTCGCGTGCGCGACCTGCACTATTCGGCAGGCCCGCGCGCGATCTTCGCCGGCATTGACGTCGACTTCCCGCGCGGGGCGGTGACCGCCGTCATGGGCCCGAGCGGCAGCGGCAAGACGACACTGCTCGGCCTGATCACGGGCCAGTTGCGGGCGGACCGCGGCCTCGTCGAGGTGGACGGGCAGGACGTATCCGCGCTCTCCCGCCGCGAGATCTACCGCATGCGGCAGCGCATGGGCATGCTGTTCCAGAACGGCGCCCTGCTGACCGACCTCGACGTGTACGAGAACATCGCGTTTCCGCTGCGAGAAAACACGCGCCTTCCGGAACGCCTCGTCCGTCACGTAGTCCTGACAAAACTCCAGGCCGTGGGCCTGCGCGGCGCCGCGTGGCTGATGCCCTCGGAGCTCTCCGGCGGCATGGCGCGCAGGGTCGCGCTCGCCCGCGCGATCGTGATGGACCCGGAGCTCCTGATCTACGACGAGCCTTTCGTCGGCCTCGACCCGATCTCGATGGGCGTCGTGCTGCGGCTGATCCGGCGCCTGAACGACACGCTCGGCCTCACGAGCATTGTCGTGTCGCACGACGTGCGCGAGATCACCGCGGTCGCCGATTACTGCCACCTGCTGTCCGGCGGCCGCATCATCGCGAGCGGTGCACCGGCGACCGTGGCCGGCAGCACGCACGAGGACGTGCGGCAGTTCATGCACGGCCTGCCCGACGGGCCGGTGCCATTCCACTATCCGGCGCCGGAATACGCCGAGCAGATCCGGCAGGTGCCCTGAATGACGGCCCCGGTGATCCGCGAGCTCGTCGAAAGCGTCCGCGATTCGCTGCAGACGCTCGGCGCCTACACGCTCTTCGCAGGGCGCGTCGCGCGCGAGACGCCGCGCGCGCTGTGGCGGTTCAGCCTGGTGATCGAGCAGGTCTACAATTCGGGCGCACTCTCGCTCGTGATCACGATGCTCTCCGGCCTGTTCGTGGGCATGGTGCTCGGCCTGCAGGGTTTCGACCTGCTGCAGCGATTCGGTTCCGAGGAGTCGCTCGGCTCGGTGGCGGCGCTCGGCCTCCTGAAGGAACTCGGGCCGGTGATCACGGCCCTACTCTTCGCGGGCCGGGCAGGCACTGCCCTCGCCTCGGAGCTCGGCCTGATGCGCGCGACAGACCAGCTGGCGGCGATGGAGATGATGGCGGTGGACCCGGTGCGGCGCGTCGTCGTGCCGAGGTTCCTCGGCGGCGTGATCTCGATGCCGCTGCTCGCCGCGATCTTCAGCCTCATTGGCGTCTTTGGCGCGCAACTGGTCGGCGTGCAGATCATGGGCGTGGATGCGGGGCAATTCTGGTCGCAGATGCGGGGCGCGGTCGAGCTCGAGGACGTGATGCAAGGCGCGCTGAAGAGCGTGGTCTTCGGCGTCGCCTGCAGCCTGGTCGCGGTTTACGAAGGCTATCATTCAGTGCCGACGGCGGAAGGCGTGGGACGGGCAACGACGCGGACGGTGGTTGTCTCATCGGTCAGCGTGCTGTTGCTCGACTACATGCTGACCGCGGTCATGCTTTAAGGAGTCCGACATGCGCCAGACGCGCGCCATCGAGCTGGGAACCGGGCTGTTCGTGCTGCTCGGCTTCGCTGCGCTCTTTTTCCTCACGACCCAGATCACGAACCGCGAGTTCGGCCTCGGCGACAAGGGCTACCGCCTGACCGCCATGTTCGAACAGGTCGGCGGCCTGAAACCGGGCGCGCCCGTGTCGATGTCGGGCGTCACGATCGGCCGGATCGAGTCGATCACTTACGACTTCAATGAGTACCGGGCGCGGGTCACGCTGCGCATCGAGAAGTCCTTCGACCGCATTCCGGACGACAGCGACGCGACCATCCTCACGGCGGGACTTCTGGGCGGCCAGTACCTCGGAATCGGTCCCGGGAGCTCTGAAACCTTTTTCAAGGAAGGCGATCAGATACAGTTCACGCAGTCCGCCATCGTGCTCGAGAACCTGATCAGCAAGTTCCTGTTCTCCAAGGCGGCTGAGGGACAGCCCGCGGCGGAACCCGCGAAGGAGGCCACGCAATGACGCGACGTTTCGCGACGCTCTTCCTGATGCTGCTTGCGCCGGTCGCGGTGACGGGCGCTGCACTCGCAGCGGACGCCATACCGGGACCCGAGCCTCAGCAGCTCATCGAGACGACGTCCCGCAAGCTGCTCGAGGCCCTGGACGCCGACCGCGAGCTCGCGAAGAAGGACCCGGCGCGGGTGCGCAAGATCGTCGACGAGATCCTCCTGCCGAATTTTGACACGGACTATTCGGCACGCCTTGTCCTCGGCAAGCACTGGCGGGATGCGACTCCGGAGCAGCAGAAACGTTTCATCGACGCGTTCTACCAGTCGCTGCTTCGCAACTATGGATCGGCGCTCGCCGAATTCACCGCGGATCGCCTGACGGTGCTGCCGTTTCGCGGCGACCTCGCCTCGGGCCAGGCGATCGTCCGCACCGAGGTGAAGCGGAGCAACGGCCAGCGCGTGCCCGTCAACTACACCCTGCGTGCGACGCCCGCGGGCTGGAGGGCCTGGGACGTCACGATCGAGGGCATCTCGTACGTGCGCAACTTCAGGAATGACGTCGGCGCCGAGGTGGACCAGAAAGGACTCCCGGCAGTCATCGAGCGGCTCGAGACCGAGAACAAGAATGGCGCGGCAAAGCCGGCACCCTGAAGGGACCGCGACGCCGGGCCGGGTTGCGGCCGTGGCGCCGGGCCGCTTCGAGCTTTCGGGCGACATCAGCTTCGATGACGCGGCGCGGCTCCTGGCGGAGGGCGACGCCGCATTCGGCGCGCTGAAAGAGGCCGAGCTTGATCTTGCCGGCGTCGCGCGCGTCGACAGTGCGGGACTTGCGCTGCTGCTCGAGTGGTCGCTCGCGGCGCGTTCGGCGGGTCAGTCGCTCCGCTACCGCAACATACCGTCCGCGATCGCCTCGCTCGCGGGCATCAGCGACGTCGCCGAGCTGCTCGCGCCCATCCCCGGAGGCTGATCCGCGGGCTTTTCCGGCGGTGCGTCCGCCGCAGGCTGCTCCGCAGGCTTTTCCGGCGGTGCGTCCGCAGGCGGCGCTTCCGCCCGCGTCGCGTCATCCGCGGCACCCGGATCTTCCAGCTCCTCCTGCGGGATGTCGTCCTCGACCGCCCCGTCCTTCACCTGGTACTCGCGGCGCTGCAGCCAGGCATTGCGGATGAATGCGTAGCGGTCGTAGGCCGAATCGAAGGAGGCGTCGTAGGGCAGGAGCTCCGAGCGCCGGTTCACGAGTGAAACGCCGACGAGCGCCCATTCGGTGGTCGCATCGAGATCGAGCGCGATGCGCAAGTCCGTCTGCGCGTCGGCATACCAGGACGGCGCGTCGCGCAGGGTCGAAGGCCCGAGAAAGGGCAGCACGACGTAGGGACCGGCGGGCACGCCCCAGCGCCCGAGGGTCTGGCCGAAGTCCTCGTCGTTCTTCGGGATGCCGAAGGCGTTTGCCGGGTTCAGGATCCCGCCGATGCCGAGCGTCGAATTGACCGTGAAGCGGCCGAGGTCCACCAGCGTGTCCTTGAGCTTGAGCTGCAGCAGGTCGTTGACGATCGTCGTCGGGAAAGCAAGGTTCTCGAGGAAATTGTCGACACCCTGACGCACCAGCGAGGGCACGTGCTTGACGTATCCCTTCGCGACCGGCTTCAGCACGTGGCGATCGATTGAGTCGTTGAAGCGATAGGTCGCGCGGTTCATGCGCTCCAGCGGGTCACGCGGCGTACCCATGTTCGTGGTCGCGCAGCCGGCGAGCATGGCAAGGAGCAGGGCGCCTGCGGTAGCGCGAAGCAAGGTCGTCATCGGCATCTCTCGCGACAGTTCAGGCTGCGATTCTAGCGGGCGCCGCCCGGCTCGGGCTCGGGCTTTGGTTCGCGGCCCTCAGGCTCGGCGACTTCGCGCGCTTTCTTGCCCTTCGGCAGGTATTCCTGCAGCTCGCGGATGCGCGCGTCGAAGCGAGCGCGCTGGACGTCGTTGATGCCCGGTACGGCCTGCGCGAGCTGCAGCTGGTTGATCGCGAGCGCGAGGTCGCCGCTGATCACGTGGTATTCCGACATGTAGTAGTAGGAATCGGCGACGTCGCCGGCGGCATTTGCCGCAAGCGCCGTGTATCGCGCCTGCTCGGCCGTCGGCGGCACGTTGTTGAAGAGGTCGAGCAGCACGATATGCGCCCGCTTCGGATCGCCCGCGCGCATCAGCGTCTGGGCGTAGCGCATCGTGACCGGGACGTTTCGCGGGAACAGCCGCATCGCGTCTTCCAGCGTCCTGCGCGACTCATCGACGAGCCCTGCTGCAAGCTGAGCCTGTCCAAGCGCGGTGCGGTAGAGCGTCACGTCCGGGCGGCGGTCGCGCAGCGACTCGAGAAACGGGATCGCCTCTGTGGCTTTCCCGGCCTGCACGAGGGCGAGGGCGCGCCCATACTGTTCGGCATCGGTGGACGGGTAATCCGCGCTCTTCGCATTGGCGTACATGTCGAGGGCGGAGACTTCGGAAGACAGCGTCTCGAGTTCGAGCCGGTCGCGGATGAGCGCGTAACTGGTGCTGTCCGGGGTCCGGGGCCTTGGCATGCGGCTTGCGCGGTCGCGAGTTTCTGCGATGCGCTCGCTCGTGACCGGGTGGGAGCGCAGGAGATCGGGGATATTGCGCCCGCCGCTGCCCATGCGCTGCTGCATGGTTCCGAAGAATTCAGGCATGCCCATCGGGTCGAACTGCGCGGCAGCGAGGATGCCGATGCCGACGCGGTCGGCCTCGGCCTCGTTCGCGCGCGTGTAGTTGATCTGGCTCTGGGCTGCGAGGCCCTGGGCCGCGGTCACGCCGCCGAGCACGGCATCGCTTGGCAGGCCCGTCGTCGCGCCGATCAGGATCGCCGCGAGCATGGCGGCGGCGGAGGCGAGGTTGGCGCGCCCCGCATTCTGGATCGAGCGCGCGATGTGCCGCTGCGTGACGTGCGCGATTTCGTGCGCGAGGACGCCCGCGAGCTCGGCTTCGCTCCGCGTCGCCTTGACGAGGCCCGCATTGACGCCGATGAAGCCGCCGGGTAGTGCGAAGGCGTTGATGTCCGAGTCGCGCACGGCAAAGAACGTGAAGCGGTGCGCCCCTTCAGGCGCCTGGCTCGCGAGGCGCATGCCGAGGGACTGCAGGTATTCGTTGATCTCGGGGTCATCCACGATCTGGCCCGCGTCGCGCATGCTGCGGACGATCATGAGGCCGATCTTGTACTCGTCCTCGAGCGAGAGCGTCGTGTTCGCCGGGCTGCCGATGTCGGGCAGCTCGCTGCCGGTCGTCTGTGCCAACGCCAGCGGCGCGCCCGCGGCGATCTGCAGCATCAGGACGGCGAGCAAGGCACGCATCGGGAGAATCCTCGCGGAAGTCCCGTTTCGACCGCGGCCCGGGCGCATAGTTCGCCGACCCCCGCTCAGAGCGCTTCCGAGGCGAAGTCGGCAAGCCGAGAGCGCTCGCCGCGTACCAGCGTGACGTGGCCGGCGTGCTGCCAGCCGCGGAAGCGGTTGACGACGTAGGTGAGTCCCGACGTGGTCTCGGTGAGGTAGGGAGTGTCGATCTGGGCGATGTTGCCGAGGCAGACCAGCTTGGTGCCGGGGCCGGCGCGCGTCACGAGCGCCTTCATCTGCTTCGACGTCAGGTTTTGCGCCTCGTCGAGGATCAGGTAGCGATTCAGGAAGGTGCGGCCGCGCATGAAATTGAGCGAACGGATCTTGATCCGGTGGCGCAGCAGGTCCTGCGTCGCCGCGCGGCCCCAGCTGCCGCCTTCCTGGCCCTGCGTCAGCACCTCGAGGTTGTCCATCAGCGCGCCCATCCAGGGCTCCATCTTTTCCTCTTCCGTGCCGGGC
>DATBSX010000201.1:0-3922 GCA_036559565.1 Steroidobacteraceae bacterium
AGCCCGTACACGCGCCCGACGTGCTGGCGATACAGGTCCTCGAAGGCGCCCGTGTCGCCCCGGCTGGCCCTGGTCACGACGTCGGCGGAGGACTCCGCGGAACTGGCCAGATTCGTCACCTGCTGCATCCGATCCTTAGTCCGTTCATGTACTTGGACGCCCCGGCCGCCCGGAAGGTTGGAAGCCTTACAATCCGGCCGTTATGGCGCAGTTTGCGACGATTACGGGCTGGGGCAAGTGCATGCCCCCGGCCACCCTCTCCAACGCGGACCTCGCGACCTTCCTCGACACGGACGACGAGTGGATCCAGTCGCGGACGGGCATTCACGAGCGGCGGGTCTCGCATGTCTCGCTCGGCGAGATGGCCGAAATCGCCTCCCGCCGCGCCCTCGCCGCCGCGGCCCTCGAGGTCCGGGATCTCGACCTCATCGTCTTTGGCACCTGCAGCATGGACGAGCAGGTGCCGAACATGGCGTCCCTGCTGCAGAACCGGCTCGGCGCCCGCGCCGCGGGCGCGATGGACGTCAACACCGCCTGCACCAGTTTCCTCTACGGCCTCACGACTGCGAGCGCGATGATCAAGTCCGGCGTCGTGCGAAATGCCCTCGTGATCGGCGGCGAGCTGATCTCGCCGATGATGGACTGGAGCAACCGCAACGTCGCGATCCTGTTCGGCGACGGCTGCGCCGCGGTCGTGCTGCAGGCGACGGATCGCGAGGAAGGCGTGCTGGCGGACCGGCTCGGATGCTTCGGCGATGCGCGCGGCATCCTGCAGGTACACGGCATGGGCCTGCGTTACGCGAACCGCGGCTGGGTGCTCGGCGACACGGATTGGGCCTTCGAGGGCCAAGAGATCTTCAAGCGCGCGGTCGTCGGCATGAGCCACGCTTGCGAGGACGTGCTCGCGAAGCGTGTGCTCGCGCCGTGCGACGTCGACCTCGTCGTGCCGCACCAGGCGAACCTGCGCATCATCGAGGCGGTCGTGAAGCGCGCGGGCATTCCGATGGAGCGCTGCTTCGTCAACATCGAGCGCTACGGCAACATGTCCTCGGCGACCGTGCCGGTCGCGCTGGTCGAGGCGCTCGAGGCGGGGCGCGTCAAGCCGGGCTGCAACCTGCTGCTGACGGGTTTCGGCGCGGGGCTCACCTGGTCGGCGCATGTGCTGCGCTGGGGTGAACGGACGACGCCACTCGGGCAAAGCGACGCGGAACTGCCGCCTTGCACGAAGAGCGCGCTCGAGATGGTCCGCGGCTACATGGCCGTCAAGCACGGCTCGCGGCAGTCCGCTTGAGCAATTCCCGGTAGAGCGCGAGGAAGCGGTCGGCGGCGCCCGCGACGTTCTCGCGCCAGTGGGCCGCCGCGTTTTCGTCCGCGCCGTCACTCACGTATTTCGCGCAGGCGAATCCGGCGCCTTCGATGCGGCACACCTTCGCGAGCGCGCAGGCTTCCATGTCCACGACGTCGCAGGCGACGGAATGCGCCCGCGTCGCGAACGAGTCGCCCGAGCCGCAGATCGCGTCGGGCAGGCCCGTGAAACAGGGCGGAAAGTCGAGCATCGGCGGCAGCACATCAAAAGGCGTCTCGCCCGGAGCAAAACCGAGCGCGGCAACGTCCATGTCGCGGTCCACGAAGCGGCGGCAGGCGACAAGCGTTCGCGCGGGAAAGCTCTGGCTGCCGGCCGTGCCGAAGTTGACGACGAAGGGCGGCGCGGCGCCGGCGTGGCGGATTGCGACGAGACGGCGCAGCAACGCAATCGCCGCATTGACCTTGCCGACGCCGGTGTAGAGGACCTCGACGCCGGCGCTCTCGAACCGACCAGCGCCTTCGGCCTTCAGCGCCATGACGACGAGGATGCGGGGCGCCTCAAGCGCCATAGCGGATCACGGAACGCGGGGCCTCGCCGAGGCAGCGGAAATCCTTCGCGATGCCGAGATCGATCAGGACGCCCGTGTGCAGCACGCGAAAGCCGGCGTCGGTCGCAAGCTCGGCGGAAGCGCCGAGCGTTCCGCCGGTCGCGAGCACATCGTCCACGAGGATCAGCCGGCCCGATCCGCGCTGCATCTCGAGGACGCCGTCGCCGTACTCGAGCGAATAACATCGTTCGACGACCGGCGGCGGGAGCTTCCCTTTCTTGCGGATCGGCACGAATCCCTTGCCGCGTTTTTCGGCGAGCGCGGCGGCCAGGATGAAGCCGCGCGATTCGACGCCGGCGACCGCCTCGGCCTCCGACCACTCCCGCTCGGTCCAGAGCGCGTCGAGCGCGGCGATGGCCTCGCCGAAGTGCGAGCGCAGGAGCGGCGTGATGTCGCGGAACAGGATGCCCGGCTTCGGGAAATCGGGCACGTCCACGACCAGGCGGGCAAGCGGATGCATGGGGTCCTCGTCAACGCGGGCAGGTCACGCCCGTTCTATTCCTGGAACGCCGCAGATCGTGAGCGATTGAACGAGGAGACTCAATATGTTCAGGAAGATTGCCCTGGCCTTGGTTCTGGCCTCTGCTGCTGCGCCGGCCCTGGCCGGCACGCCCCGGCTCAATTCACGCGAGCACAACCAGCGTGATCGAATTGCGCAGGGCCTGCATTCCGGCGAGTTGACGCGACCTGAAGCGCGCCGCCTCGTGCACGGAGAAATCGGCCTGCATCGCGCGGAACGCTACGCCAAGGCCGACGGCGTCGTCACCCGGGCCGAGCGCTGCCGACTCGAACGCAATGCCGACCGCATGAGCGGGCGCATTTACCGCCAGAAGCACGACTCCCAGTCCCGCTAGCCAAAAGGGATGTACTAAACGGGACGGTCACCTTTAAAGGTGACCGTCCCCTTTTGCGGTCCCCTTTTGGCGGATCGCCGAACGTTGTGCGACTGCGTGCATCCCGGCATCCTACCCGCAATGGGTCGCATCTTCGAAGTTCGCAAGCACGCCATGTTCGCCCGGTGGAACCGGATGGCGAAGCAGTTCGCGCGCATCGGCAAGGACATCACGATCGCCGTAAAGGCGGGCGGCTCCGACCCGAACAACAACCCGACGCTGCGGCGCGTGATCCAGAATGCGCGCGCGATCAACATGCCGAAGGACCGGGTCGAGGCCGCCATCAAGCGCGCCTCCGGCCAGGGCGCGACCGATTTCCAGCAGGTGCTCTACGAGGGTTACGCGCCCCACGGCGTCGCCGTACTCGTCGAGACCGCGACCGACAACCCGACGCGCACGGTCGCGAGCGTGCGGAACATCCTGTCGAAGCACGGCGGCAATCTGGCGAGCAATGGCAGCGTCAGCTTCCTGTTCCGCCGCATGGGCGTCTTCCGCCTCGCCCCGGCGGGCATCGACCAGGACGAGCTCGAGCTCGACCTCATCGACCACGGGCTCGACGAAATGGGCGAGAGCACGGGCGAGAGCGGCGAGCCGCAGCTCGTCGTCCGCTGCGCGTTCGAGGATTTCGGCCAGCTGCAAAAGCGGCTCGAGGAACGCAAGATCGTGCCGATCTCCGCTGAGCAGGAATACATCTGCACGGTGCCCACGGAATTGCCGGAAGCGAAAGCGAACGAAGTGCTCGAGCTCATCGACAAGCTCGAGCAGGACGACGACGTCCAGAAGGTCTACCACACGCTCGCCTGAGGCGGGCGTCGGCTAGAGGATCACGGGCTCGTTCGGCTGCTCGTCGCGATCCCCGCCCTGCCCCGGAAAATGCTGCGCAAGCAGGCGACCGACGCCCACGATGCCGGCATCCGCGCCTTCCGCGAATTTTCCCGCCCGGAAATGCCCTTCCATGGCGCGGCATACCGCATCCCAGTCCGTCTGCGGAACGCGCGCGGCAATCGCGCGGTCGGCGACGATCTCGACGACACGATCGGCCATCAGCACATAGATCAGCACGCCGTTGTTGCCGGCCGTGTCCCAGACGCCGAGTTGGCCGAACACGAGCACCGC
>DATBSX010000202.1:0-7869 GCA_036559565.1 Steroidobacteraceae bacterium
CCCCCCGGTCGCAACCTGTGCCCAGGTGGCGGAATTGGTAGACGCGCTAGGTTCAGGTCTTAGTGCCGAGAGGCGTGGAGGTTCGAGTCCTCTCCTGGGCACCATTCTTCTTGCGCCCGCATTGTAGTCGAGCGGCGACCCGCCACCAAGGAACGGGCGCTCAGCTCTTCGCGCGCGGCAGTTCCTCGCCGTCCGCACGGTACGCGGGCGGGATATAGATGTTGAGCGTCTTGAGCAGACGCCGGCCGGTGTTGCGGATCTCATGCAGGTCCCCGCGCTCGATGAGGAGGATCGTCCCCGGCTCCAGTGGTAGCTTGCGCCCGTTGAGGGTTGCGCGGCCACTTCCCTCGATCACGTAGAGCCACTGGTCCGCTCCCCGGTGCCTGTTGTGAGGCCCTCCTTCCGACGCACCCGGCGCCAGTGTCATCGTCGCGGCCTGCGCACGCCGATGCGTGACGGCGATGTGAAAGCCGGCACGCAGATTTAGCCGTTTGATTTTCATGCTGACACGGTGTTACCAGCCACCGCTGTATCCGCCAACGACCGGCAGGATCTCGCCGCTGATGTAACTCGAGCAGTGGGACGATGCGAGGAAGACGAAGGCAGGCGCAATTTCTTCCGGCTGCGCCGGGCGCTTCATGGGCGCCGAAGCGCCGAATTTCGAGATGTGCGCCGCCGATTTGTCGGAAGGATTGAGCGGTGTCCACACCGGTCCGGGCGCGACCGCGTTCACGCGGATGCCGCGTGGCATCAGATGTGCCGCGAGCGAGCGCGTAAAGGCGTGTATTCCACCCTTGGTCATCGAATAGTCGAGCAGGTGGTCGCTGCCCAGGATGCCGGTCACCGATCCCGTATTGATGATCGCAGCGCCCTCCTTCATGTGCGGGACTGCCGCCTGCGTCATGAAGAAGTAGCCATGGAGATTCGTCTTGAGCGTCAGATCAAAGTGTTCTTCCGTCAGATCTTCGATCCGCGGGACGTGGACCTGAAATGCCGCGTTGTTCACCAGCACGTCGAGCCGGCCGAGCGTGTCGAGCGTATTGCGGACTGCAAAGGCGCAGAAATCGCGGCGTGTGACGTCCCCGGGAAGCAGGATCGCGCGGCGCCCTTCGCCTTCTACCGCAGCTCGGGTCACTTCTGCGTCAGGTTCCTCGCAGAGATACTGAATGGCAATGTCCGCGCCTTCGCGGGCGAACAGGACGGCGACTGCGCGCCCGATGCCCGAGTCTGCGCCGGTGATCAGCGCGACCTTGCCGGCAAGTTTGCCGGAGCCGACGTAGTACGGCGCGTCGTACAGTGGCGCTGGCTTGAGGGCGCCCTCCACCCCGGGTTTCTTCCCGTGCTGGCGCGGGAGCGGCGGCTCCGGATAGTGCCGCGCGCCAGCCTGCATCGCCTTCCTTGGCTCGCGGGTCGGGTGCGCCCGATCCGCCCGCGCAACCTGGCGCTGGACGGCGCGCTGGCGCGCAACGACAAGCCGGGCGCCTGCCGCGGACTTTCGCAGCGCGCGTTTTGAAGTGCGCTTCGGCACTAGCCGCGCTTCGACCGGCCCTTGCTGCGGCCGCGTTTCTTCGGCACTTTCGCGCCGGCGCGACGCGCCTCGGAAAGGCCGATCGCGATCGCCTGCTTGCGGCTCGTCACCTTCTTGCCCGAGCGACCGCTGCGCAGCGTGCCGCGCTTGCGCTCGTGCATCGCGCGCTTGACCTTGCTCTGCGCTTTCTTGCTGTACTTCTTCGCCATCGGGAGACTCCTGTGCAGTTTCCCCGAGTACGACACCCGCAAGGAATGCGGTCTGTCGGCGCATTCCGCCTGGACGGATCAGCGACGTCTCACGGAACGCCCGAAGTGCGCGGCACTTTCAGCCGAATGGATGCCGCGACAGGATCATGTCGTCCCGCTCCGCCCCGGTCGAGATCATCGTGACCGGCACGGCGCAGACAGACTCGAGCCGTGCGAGATAGGCGCGGGCCGTTGCCGGCAGTTGTTCGAGGGTGCGCAGGCCCGCAGTTCTCTCCTTCCAGCCGGGCATCGTTTCGTATTGCGGCCGGCCACCGTCGTAGGCCGTGCAGAGCTTGACCTCGTCGAGACCGTCCAGCACGTCGAGCTTGGTGACGCACAGGCCCGTGATGCCGTTGTTCACGATCGAGCGGGCGAGCGCGACGGCGTCGAACCACCCCGTGCGCCGGGGCCTTCCGGTGACGGCGCCGAACTCCTGGCCCACGCGCGAGAGGTGACGGCCCACCTCGTCGTCGAGTTCAGTCGGGAAAGGCCCTGCGCCGACGCGCGTCGTGTAAGCCTTCACGACGCCGAGGACGTCGTCGATGTCGCGTGGCCCGAGTCCCGTGCCAACGGACGCATAGCCGGCCACCGTATTGGACGACGTCACGAATGGAAACGTCCCGTGATCCACGTCGAGCATCGTGCCCTGCGCGCCCTCGAACAGGACGCTCGCGCCGCGCGTGCGCAAGTCATGAAGCTCGCGCGTGACGTCGCCGACGATGGCACGGATGCGCCCGCCCTGCGCGAGGCAGGTGTCGAGCGTCTTCTGGAAATCGACCGGCGCATCGCCGAACCGCTTCTCCAGCAGGAAGTTGTGGTACTCGAGGAGCTCCCGCAGCCGCGACTCGAAATGCCGGGGATCCGCGAGGTCGCCGACGCGCACGGCCCGGCGCGCGATCTTGTCCTCGTAGGCCGGCCCGACGCCGCGGCCGGTCGTGCCGATCTTGCGGTCTCCGCTCGCCTTTTCGCGCGCGCGATCGATCAGCGCGTGCGACGGCAGCACCAGCGGGCAGAGTGGACTGACTGCCAGGCGCTCGAAGACGGGCACGCCGCGCGCCGCCAGCATGTCCGCCTCCGACAGCAGCGCATCGAGCGAAACGACAACGCCGTTGCCGATGAAGCAGCGCACGCGCTCGCGCAGGACGCCCGACGGAATGAGCGACAACACGGTCTTCACGCCGTCGATGACGAGCGTGTGCCCGGCATTGTGGCCGCCCTGGAAGCGCGCGACGCCGGCGACGCGCTCGGTCAGCAGGTCGACGACCTTGCCCTTGCCCTCGTCGCCCCACTGGGCGCCGACCACGACGACGAAGCGACCCATGCGCGCCTCAGCCCCGGGCCAGCCACAGCACGGCGACGCCCGCCAGCATGCTGACGGCGCCGGCGATGCGAAGCATCGTGTTGTCCATGGCGGCGGCGCGCGCCAGCGTGCGGCGCAGGCCGTCCGGGCTCAGGAACGGAAGGATGCCCTCGATCACGAACATCAGGCCGAGCGCGGCCGCGAAATCGGGCCATGCGATGGACATCAGGACCCTCTGTTTCGTCCCCGCATGGAGCGCGTTACGCGCGCGCCTTGGCGGGACAAGGCACGAGCCGAAGCTCCATAGCATGGACTATGAGCAAGGCGAGTAACGAAGTCCCGCCAAGGCCCGCGCGTAACCCGCAGGGACCGGGCGAATTTCTTCCCTGGCTTTGTTGCTCGTCGCTCATGTATCAACCGATACACGTCGCTCCTCGCGCCTTGCCAGGGAAGAAATTCGCACGCGGTCGCGCCCATGCGGGGACGAAACAGAGGGTCCAACTCAGCGGCCCGGCTGCTTCAGGTACTTGAAGAACTCGCCCTTGGGCGAAATCACGAGCACGTCGTTCGACAGCCCGATCGACTTGCGGTAAGCCTGCAGGCTCCGGTGCAGCGAGTAAAACTCCGGGTAGCGCTGGTAGGCGGCGGCGTAGGTGGCAGCCGCCTTCGCATCGCCCTCGCCGCGGATCACTTCGGCGTCGCGATTGCCCATCGCGAGGACCTCGGTGCGCGCGCGCTCGGCCTCCGCGCGGATCTGCTGGGCCTGCTCGTCGCCCTCGGCGCGCAGCTGCGAGGCCTGGCGCGCGAAGTTCTGGCGCATGCGGTTGTAGACCGACTCGGAAACTTCGTCGGGCAGGTCGATGCGCTTGACGCGCACGTCGACCAGCGTGAGGCCGAGCTGGTTCACCGAGCGGCCGGCGAACTGCAGGATGTCGCCGATGAACTCGGAGCGCTCGGCGGCGACGACCTGCTGGATCGTGCGCTTGGCGATTACGCCCTTGAGGCCGTCCTTCACGATCTCGGCGAGCCGGCTCGCTGCCGACTCCTCGTCGCCGTTCGTCGCGAGGTAGTAGCGCTCGACGTCCGAGATCCGCCACTTCACGTAGAAGTCGACGTTCAGGATCTTGCCCTCGCTGGTCAGGAACTGCTCCGCGGGGTAGTTCCGCGTCAGTACGCGCCGGTCGAATTTCTGGACCGACTCGAGGCCCGGCACAATGAAGTGCAGGCCGGGCTCGAAGTCGGTCGCGATGATCTTCTTGAGCCGCGACTTGATCGCGAGCTCCGTCTCGTTCACCTGGAACATCGAGGCGCTCGCGATCCACAGCAGGACCAGCAACGCGATGACGACCTGGAAAAGCGTGCGGTTCATCAGCGCTCCTTCCGGGACCGCGGGTCCTCGGCATCCACTTCGCTGCCGTCCTCCATGCGGATGGTCGGCGGCGTGTCGGCGGAGGAGCGTTGCGGGCTGCGCTGCTCGAGCAGCTTGTCGAGCGGCAGGTAGATCATGTTTCCCGAGCCTTCGACATCCACCAGGATCTTGGATGACGAGCCGAGCACCTGCTCCATGGTTTCGAGGTAGAGGCGCTCGCGCGTCACGGCCGGGGCGCGCTGGTATTCGGCAGCGAGCGCGAGGAAACGCGAAGTCTCGCCGTCGGCATCGGCGATGACGCGGCTGCGGTAGGCGCGCGCGCCCTCCACCACGCTGACGGCCGCGCCACGCGCCTTCGGCACGATGTCGTTGGCGTAGGTCTGCGCGGACAGCGTGGCGCGTTCCTTGTCCTCGCGCGCCTTGATCGCGTCCTTCTGCGCCGGCGCCACCTGCTCGGGAACGCTGACATCCTGCAGGTTGACGCTCAGCACCTCGATGCCGGTGTTGTAGGCGCCGATCGTGCGCTGGACGAGCTCCTTCGTTTTCGCGCCGATTTCCTGCCGGCCCTTTTCGAGCACGAAGTCGAGGCTGCTCTGTCCGATGATCTCGCGGATCGCGCTTTCGCTGACTTCACCGAGGGTTTCCTCGGGATCTCGCACGTTGAATGCGAACTTGACGGGATCGGCGCGCCGGTACTGCACAGCGAGGTTGATGTCCACCATCGCCTCGTCCTGGGTCAGCATGCGCGTGCGGTCGGTGAAGCTGCGGAATTCCGTGACGTTCACGACCGTGCGGCGATCGATCGGCCACGGCAGCCGCATGTTGAAGCCGCCGCTGGTCGTGTTGACGTACTTGCCGAAGCGCGTGATGACCGAGCGCTCGGCCGCGCCGTTCAGGTAGAAGCTGCCGAACAGCACCCACACGGCGACGAGGCCCGCAAGGACGGAGCCGATTCCGATTGCACGGCCGCCGCTGCTCGTCGGACTGCCGCCCGCGCCGCCGCCTGCGCCGCCGAACAGCCCGCGCAGCTTCTTCTGCAAGCGGCGCAGGATCTCGTCCAGGTCCGGCGGGCCCTTGTCAGGCCGGCGCTGCCAGGGATTCTCGTTCTTGCCGGAATCGTTCCAGGCCATCTGTTGCGCTCGTGGGTGTTCGGGAGGTCAGGCCGCGGAACTTGCGGCGTCGCGCGGGAATTCTACGAAGCCGGCGGCGGGCAAACAAGGCGAAACGGCCGAGGCGAAGTCGACGCCGGCTTCCCTGCAGAGCGCCTCGAGCTCCTGGTGCGACGATTCGACGATGAGGCGGGTCTCTCCCTCCGCCAGGGCTTCTTCGGCACGCACGAGCCGAAGCTCGTAAAGGCGCGCTCGCAGGCGACCCTGCGACGGCGGCAGGACCACGGCGAGGCGCATCGCAGCCTGGCCGAAGATTTCCTGCAGCGCGGCGCGCAGGAACCCGACGCCCGTGCCGGCGGCAGCCGAAAGCCAGATCGCCGACGGCTGCCCGGAGGCGTCGCGCACCACTTCCGGTGCGCGCCCGAGGCGATCGATCTTGTTGTAGATCCGCAGCTGCGGGATGGACGCCGCACCGATGCCCGCGACCAATTCGTCCACTTGCGCGATGCGCTGTTCGCGTTCCGGATCGGCCGCGTCAACGACGTGCAGCAGGAGGTCTGCTTCCCGCGCTTCCATCAGGGTCGAGCGGAATGCGGCGACGAGCTCGTGCGGCAGGTCGCGCACGAAGCCGACAGTATCGGCGACGACAAGATCCGGCGTGTGCGGCAGCCTCAAACGGCGCACGGTCGGATCGAGCGTCGCGAAGAGCTGGTCCGCGACGTAGGCGTCCGCGCCCGTCAGCGCGCTGAACAGCGTCGACTTGCCCGCGTTCGTGTAACCGATGAGCGCGACGCCCGGCACCGGCACGCGCTTGCGCACCTGGCGGCCGGTGTCGCGACGCTGCGCGAGCGTCTCGAGCTTCGCGGCCAGCGTGCGGATGCGCTTGCCGACCAGGCGGCGGTCAGTCTCGAGCTGGGTCTCGCCCGGCCCGCGCAGGCCGATGCCGCCCTTTTGCCGCTCGAGGTGGGTCCAGCCACGCACCAAGCGGGTCGAGAGATGCCGAAGCTGCGCGAGCTCGACTTCGAGCTTGCCCTCGGCGCTGCGCGCTCGCCTTGCAAAGATGTCGAGGATGAGCCCGGTGCGGTCCAGCACGCGCTGGCCGATCAGCTGCTCGAGGTTGCGCTCCTGCGACGGCGAGAGCTCGTGGTCCACGAGCACGAGGTCGGCGGATTCAACCTTGGCGCGATCGCGGATTTCCTCGGCCTTGCCACTGCCGATGAAATAACGCGGCTCAGGCGTCTTGCGGTTGCCCGTGATCGTCGCGACCGGAATCGCGCCGGCCGAGCGCGCCAGCGCGCTGAATTCCCCGAGCTCCTCGGCGTCCGGCGGCTGGCCGAGCCCGATGCGGACGAGGATCGCGCGTTCGCCGCGCTCAGGCCGCTCGAACAAGGGGTCCTGCCGGCACTCCGGTCAAGCGGTCTCCGAGACCGGCGCCTCTTCCTCGGTCCCTTCCGCGGACGGCAGGCGGACGTTCCTCGCCGGCACGACCGTCGAAATGGCGTGCTTGTAGACCATCTGGCTCACCGAGTTCTTGAGCAACACGACGAACTGGTCGAAGGAATCCACCTGACCCTGAAGCTTGATGCCATTGACCAGATAAATTGACACGGGCACCCGTTCTTTACGGAGTGCGTTCAGGAAAGGATCCTGGAGCGATTGACCTCTGGCCATGGTATCTCCTTGTTTTTTCTAGCACTTTCATGCCGCTCTAGGATAATCCGGCGGCTCAAAATCGGTCCGGTCCGGGACTTCGTTGGACGCAAGTCGCGTCGCCCGCATGGTCTGAGTCTAACATCTCCGCGCCGGGTTTCATCGGTTCTGCAGCCATTCGGCAACGCGCGCGGCGATACGTTCAGGCGTCCCGGAATCGAATGCGTCGAACCATTCGGCACCCGTTTCCGCCCGCAGCCAGGTGAGCTGGCGCCGTGCGAGCTGGCGCGTTGCGATCACCGCTTTCTCGACGGCCTCGGCCAAGGAAGCCCCACTCTCGAGGTGATTCCAGAGCTGGCGGTAGCCGATCAGCCGCATCGCCGGCAGTTCGGCATGCAGGTCGCCGCGCGCGCGCAGCGCCCGCATCTCGTCGAGCAGTCCCTGGCGCAACATGGCGTCGAATCGCTCCGCAATCCGAAGGCCCAGCGCCGCGCGGTCGGCCGGCGCAAGCACGAGCCGGAGATAGTCGCTTCGGGTCGCGCCGCGCAGGTTTTCCGAGAGCTGCGCCGAAAGCGGCCGGCCGGTCCGCTCGATGACTTCGAGCGCGCGCTGGATGCGCTGGCGGTCGTTCGGCCGGATCCGGTCCGCGGCTGCCGGATCGAGCC
>DATBSX010000203.1:0-13799 GCA_036559565.1 Steroidobacteraceae bacterium
AGGACTGGCAGGGTTCGCGCGAGATGATCGAAGCGCTGCGCGAAGTGACGGGTAGCCTCGATCTCCAGATTCTTCCGGATGGCGCCCTGCCCCTGCTCGCTGCCGCGGCCGTGCGGCCGGGCGTGCTGTCGCTCACGCAAGGCGAGTTCGCCCGCCGCACCGGCTGGCGCGCGGAATGGCAACGCTGGCGCGTGGCGGCGATTCTCGCGGTCGTGGCGCTCTCGCTGCACATTGGCGTGCGCGGCTATGACCTCGTGCGCCTGTACAGTGAGCAGCAGCGGCTCGACGCTGCCATCAAGCAGGCGGCCCACATTGCGCTCCCCGGCGTCGAGCGCATCGAAGACGCACGCGCGCAGGTCGAACAGCGCCTTTCGGGCGCCGGCAGCGCCGATCCGAGCGGCTTCCTGTCGCAGCTCGCGGCCGTCGCCGGCGCGCTGGCCTCTGCGCCAGGCCCGAAGCTCGAATCGCTCGGTTGGCGCGAGCGCTCGCTCGAGCTGCAGCTCGTCGCACCCAATACCGATTCGATCGCGCGCTTCGCCCAGGGCATCAACCAGCGCGGCCTCTCGGCCGACGTCGCCTCGACCACCAACAGCGAGAAAGGCGTCGAGGCCCAGGTGCGGATTGCCGCAGGGGCGCACAAGTGAAGTTGCAGGACTGGTATCTGGGTCTTGCCGAGCGCGAACAACGCATGGTGTTGTGGGGCGGCGTCGCTGCGGCCGTACTCCTCCTCGCGGGTCTCATCTGGCAGCTCGGGGCGTCCGTCGCAAAAGCCGAAGCTCGCGTCGAACGCCGCCGCCAGGACCTCGCCTTCATCGAGTCGGTCACGCCGCGGCTTCAGACGATGCCCGCGGCACGGGCCGGCGAGCCGCTCACGATCGCCGTCGATCGCATGGCGCGCGAAGGCGGTCTCGCCGACAAGCTGGCGGCCGTTGAGCCCGCCTCGAATGGCGCGCTGCGCGCGCGCTTCACGGGCGCTTCCTTCGATTCCCTGACGCTGCTCCTCGCCCGCCTGCAGAAGGAGCGCGGCGTCGAAGCCGAGACGGCCAGCGTTTCGGCCGCCGGCGAACCCGGCCTCGTCGACGCGACACTCGTCATCCACGGCCGCTGACCGGAACGTGAAGCGCGGCGCCCTCATCGCGGCCGGCATCGCCGCCTTCCTCGTGTTCATGATCGCGATGGTCCCGGCGAGCCAGCTCGCGCGCCGGCTGCCCGCCAGCGTGGCACTCACCGGCGCCAGTGGGACGATCTGGTCGGGCCGTGGCCGTGCGCTTTCAGTCAGCGGGCGCCCGCTCGGCGGAATCGCCTGGTCCTGCAGCCCCTGGCGACTGCTGCTCCTTCACTGGTCCTGCCACGCGACCCTGAGCCCCACGGGCGGCGAGGTGTCGGGCGACCTGTCCGGGAGCTTCGGGGACGAGATCAACGGAGAGGCCATTCGCGGGCGGCTGCCAATCCGGCTGTTCGAGGGACTGGTGACGCCGCATGGCTGGACTGGCGAGCTCGAACTCGACCTCTCCGAGATCCGGATCGTGAAGCTGCGGCCCACGGCGGCAAGCGGGACGCTCTACGTAAGGAACTTGCACCCGCCGGGCAATGGCCAGGCCCTCGGCGATTTCGAGCTGGTGGTTGGCGAGGGCACGGTCGGTTCGAATGCCCTGAATGGCCGCCTGCGCGACCTCGGCGGTCCCTTGCATGTGCGCGGAGCCGTCGAGCTCGGGCAGGACGGCCACTACCTGCTCTCGGGCGATGCGGCGCCGGGCCCGGGAGCAAGTCCCGCCATCTTCGACACCCTGGGCTTCCTCGGAACGCCCGATAGCCAGGGCCGCCGGCCCTTCACCATCGAGGGCCGGCTCTAGCCCAGTTCGCGCCAGGCGTCGAGCAGGGGGAAATAGAGGCCGACACGGAGCGGCCGGTCGGGATCCAGAACCTTCATCGCGCGCGCGTAGCGTTCGAGCTGGCCGCGATAGCGCGCGAGTTCATTGTCGAGGAAGGCCTCGCGCTCGCCGCCTTCGTGCGAGCTGGTCTTCCAGTCCACGATCCAGCGCACGCCCTCCCCGTCGACGAAGGTGCGATCGATCCGCAAGCTCTGCACGACGCCGTCCATGACGGCCGTGAGCGAGAGCTCGCTCTGGCCCTCGAGCGCCGCCGGGTCGAGTAGGCGCGCAGCGTGATCGCTTCCAGCCACGGCTCTCATCACGCGCCCGATCCGCTCGAGCGCCATGGGACGATGCCCATCATCAATGCCGAGTTCCCGCAGCCGCCGCTCCCATCGGGGCTGTTGGGGATCGTTCCGCTTCGGCATCGCGGCACCTTCCGCGATGCGCTGGAACTCGTCATGAACGATCTGGCCGACCGCTTTCGCGATCTCGCCGGCCCAGTCGAATTCGGGGCGGACAGAGCCCTCCGCTTCACCCGAGATCCGAAGCACGGCGGCTCGCGGCAGCGATGGCGGCGTCGGCGAACTGAAATCGGCGACGAGGCGCCGTGGCGGCGGTGCCGTGAGACGCGGCCGTCCGTCGAGTGGCCGGATGTGGACGACAGGCCGTGCGACTCGCGCGGCAAGCGCTTGCTCGAAGTGCGCGGCCACGACGGGCCACAGGAATCCCAGGAGGCTTGACGAACGCGGACGGCGCAGCACGGGCCCGTCATCCGCCTCGCGCAGGCTCACCGTTCCGATCAGGTGCAGGCGCCTGCGCGCGCGGGTTGCCGCCACATAGGCGACGCGCCCGAGCTCGAGCAATTCACGCTCCCGGCCGAGCCGCCGCATCCAGCGTTCGAGGGCATCGGCGATGCCGTCGCCTTCAGTCGCATCGGCGCGGCTGGCGAGCACGATGCCGCGCTCGTCAGGGCCGGTCGCAACCGGCGTCCAGTACAGCAAGGGTCGATCGGCGGACCGTGGGCCACGCTGCAGGTCCGGCAGGATGACGACGTCGAACTCGAGACCTTTCGCGCGATGGATCGTCATGACCTGGACCTGCGCGCTGTCGCTGCCCACCGGTGAGGCCATGACGCCCGCGACCGCGGCGTCGATAGCCGCGGCCTCAGGCAGGCAGCCCGATTCGAGCTCGAGCCGGTCGAGCGCGGCGAACAGGAGTTCCGCATTCGACAGGTCGGACGCATCGGCAATCGTCGCGGGGCCGTCGATGGCAAGCCAGGCCGACTTGACCCAGCTGCCGAGTGAGCGCTCGCCGCGGCTCGCGATCACGTCTTCGAGCGTTTCGTGCAGGCGCTGCAGGCGCGCGGCGGAATCGGCGGACAGGGACGCGAGGAGCGACTCGTCCCGGAGCCGCTCGCGCACTGGCTGGTTGGAGTCGTTGCCCGCAATGTTCAACAGGTCGGCCAGCGTCATGCCGCCGAAAGGTGTGCGCAACACGGCAAGCCAGGCCGTGCGGTCACCGTCATGCAGCAGGGCCCGCGTGAGCGCGACCAGGTCGCGAATCGCCGGCCGGTCGAGCAGCGACTCGAGCTCGACGCCGCGGTACTCGATGCCAGCTGCGCGGAAAGCGGCCAGGATCGGCGGCAGTGACGGACGCCCTCGCACCAGGACCGCGATCGAAGGCGGCTCACCGCCCGCGGCGAGCGCTTCGCGCACGATGTCCGCCACTTCCGCGGCCATCGCGCGCGCATCGGCCTCGATGAGCGCGTGCACGCGCACGCCGTCCTCGGCTGCGCCCGCCTTCGCCGCGACCGCGGGCGAATAGCACACCGCACCGCGCTCGAAATCGTCCTCCGACGGCATCAGCGCCGCGAATGTCGAGTTCACCCATTCGACGATCGCGTGACTCGAACGGAAATTCCGGCCCAGCCGTTCGGCGTCCAGCGCCACGGCGCCGATGCCCCGGCGCTGGGCCTGCAGGAACAGGGTCACGTCCGCTTCCCGGAACGCATAGATCGATTGCATCGGATCGCCGACGCAGAAAAGGCTCCTGCCGTCGCCGGGCTGCCAGCCGGCGACCAGGAGCTTGAGCAGGCGCTCCTGCGACGGAGAGGTGTCCTGGTATTCGTCGATCAGGAGGTGATGGATGCGGTAATCGAGCGAGAGTGCGAGTTCAGTCGGCGCCGATTCGTCGCCCAGCGCATCGCGCGCGGCGGCGGCGACTGCGGGATGGTCGAGACTGTCGCGCTCGGCGAAAAGCGCCAGCAACTGGGCGACCGCGTGCGGCAGCACGGCGGAGAGTGCGTCGATGCGTTCCCATTGGCCGTCCGTCAGCGCGGCGGGCGGCAATTGCCGCAGGGCCACCAGCGCCTTCGTCACGTCCTCGCGCCCTGCCAGGGACTCGAGCAGCGATTTCATGTCGCGCTTGAGCGGCGGCCAGCGCGGGCCGTCGCTTGCGGCGAGGAAACCCTGCTTCGCTCCGACCTGCTTGCGGATGGCCGGCTTCGAGTCGCCGGTCAGCAGCAGTTCGGCAAGCGCCTGCCATTGCGGCACGCTGCCCGCGGTCGGCGCCGGCAATTCCCGCAATGGCGCGAGCGCGTGGACCGGGCTTTCCGGTGCGCCGGCGGCGACCGCCGCCCGGCAGATCCCGAAGAACGGCTGCCAGTCGATGGCCGACAACGTCGCCGCCACCGCGCGCAGTTCCCCTTCGAGGGCGTGCTTCAGCAAGCCATCGATCTCCGCGCGCAAGACGCCCCGATCCGATGAATCGAGAAGCTTCGGCAACCACAGTTCGCGGGCACCCAGCATGCCCTGGATCAACTGCGCCAGGACCCGCGGCTCGTGGTTGAGGGCCCTTGCGAGCCGGTCGAGCTCGCCTGCGACCGGCGATTCATCATCCAGCAACGTCACGGTTCGACGGGCAGCCTCGGCATACAGTCCCCGCGCGTCATCCACCAGTGCCGCCGACAGGCCGATGCGCGCCGCGAGCGGCAGGCGCCGCGCAAGCCAATGATTCAAGCCGTCGATCGTCTGCACGTGAAGCCGCGCCGGGTTGTGCTCGAGTCCCCAGCCGCGTTCGCCGCTCCGGGCGAGCGCTGCACGCGCGTGGCGGTGCAGGAGCTTGTCATGCGGCTGCGCGTCGTCGGGAAGCGGCCCGGTTGCCTGCTTGAGCGCATCCAGGATTCGGTGGCGCATCTCGGCCGCGGCCTTGCGCGTAAAGGTGATCGCGACGATCTGCTCCGGACATTCGACTTCCGCGAGCAACCGCAGGAATCGCAGCGTGAGCAGGCTCGTCTTGCCGGAACCCGCCGGCGCCTGCACGATGCAGGAACGCGCCGGCTCAATCGCGCGCGCGCGTGACTCGCGATCGAGTGCGATCGCATCAATCGGCATCGGCGTATTCCTCGTCCTCTTCGACGGACGAAGCCGCCTCGACGCGGCAGAGTGCCCCGAGATGGCAGTGTCGGCAGGTGTCGGCCGCGAGCTTGGGATCCACTTCGGCCTTGCCTGCCGCAAAATCCTCGGCGAGACGGGCGAGCCAGGCATGCCAATGCGCGATGAGTTCCGGCCATTCGAAGCCTTTCTGCCTGTCCTCGGTCAGCGGATACTTCGCGGCCGGCAGCAGCCCGGCGATCGCCTCGCCGTCCCGGCTCACGCCGACGTATTTCGCGCGCGCGGCGGCGACGCCCGCGAAGGCAAGTCCAGCAGGCCGATCGGGATGCAGGACCGCATACAGCGGAAGCTGCGGGGCATCCATTCGCGCGCCGCGCCAGGCGGAGTTTTCGACCTTGCCGGTCTTGTAGTCGATGACGATGCGTTCTTCGCCGACGCGATCCACCCGGTCGACCCTCAAATTCAATTCGAGGCCACCGATCGCAAGCGCGCGCGCGCGTTCAGTCTCAATGACCGAAAACGGCGGCCGCGTCAGTTCGAGATCGAGCAGATTCCCGATCGCCCGCCGCTGCCAATCGCGTTCCAGCGCAAGGAGGTTCGGACCAGTCCCGGCCGGCGCGACGGCCGCGAGTGCCGCGTCCACTGCCTCGGCCACGCGGCCCGCGCGCTCTGCCCCGTCGAGGCTCGCCAGTGCTTCCTGCGTGCGAAGACCTGACCACAGGGTTTCCAGGGCGCGGTGCAGGATGATGCCGCGATGGCGACGATCGATTCCGGCGAGAGGCTCCTCGAGCGGCACCGCAGAAAGGCGCAGCTCCGCAAACGCTCGGAAGGCGCACTTGGACTGAAGCTCGAGCACCCTGGCGCCGCCCGGGACGAGCTTCGCGACGAGCGGCAGCGCCGCCGCATCGGGCACAGGCTCGAGCCGCGCGACGTCCAATGCGAGCTGCTCGCGTGACGGGACGATGGGGGGGTGCTCGAGCGTCGGAATCTCCGCAGGCAGCAGCGGTGAACCGTCGACCTCGGTGTCATTCTCGAATTTCGGCCAGGACAGGACGAGAGCCGCCGACTGCGACCGCCAGCGTCCGATGATCTCGCGCGACTCGGCGACGCAACCTTCCGGCGTCACGCCCGGCATGGCGAGCTGCCGCTGGACTTCGATCGGCAACAGGGGATCGACGTTGATCGGGCGTGGCCAGACCGTTGCGGTGAGCCCGGCGACCCAGAGACTATCGAAGTGCAGCCCCGGGTCTTCGTAGGCGTCGAGCACGAAGACCGCCGGCTCTCCGCTCTCCTCCTGGAACGGTGCGGCGGCAAGCCGCCGCAATTCGGCCTGGGCCGCCACCACGTCGAGATCCGGCACGACGGCCGAAAGCGAGGCCAGCTCCGCGAGGAGTTCCCGGAAGCGTCGTGCCGCCTGGTAGGACCGGCTCCCCGCCGATATCTCGCCGGGCCAGCCCCAGGCCGCGAGGCAGGCGCCGAAGGCTTCTGCCCAAGCGGCGGGACTGCGATGTCTTGCGCCGGCGAACGCGGCGGCCGCAGCCCGCAGGGACGCCGCGAAGACCGTCGCACCCGCCTTCGAGGTGCGCGCCGCAAGCAGGCTGCTGGTCGCTTTCGCCTGGCCCGGTTCCTTTCGCAACGAGAGGTCGGCTGCGATCCGCGCGGGCCACTCGGTTCTTGATCCAGCAAGATGGGCGCTTCGGACGAGCCGGCTCGCCACGATCCAATCGACGGATCCCGCCGTGCAGCCGATGGCTGCGAGCGCCGCATCGACGATCGACTGCGAGGCCAGCGAATCGCCTCCTGCCAGGTCGAATACACGATCGCCGCCAATGCCTCCCGGCAACTCCCGTTCCGGTTGCAAGGTCGCCGCGAGCGCGCGTTCGAGCGCCCCGCGATGTTCGACCAGATCCGGAACGACAATCGCGTGTATGCCGTCCGGTGACTGCACGAGGCGCTCTCGAAGCCAGGCGAGCATGGCGATGCGCTCGGACTCGGGATCGCGTGCCGCGTGCCGCCAGCAACGGCCCACATTCGCCGGCGGTTCGGCGTGCTCGACCTTCCATCCTTTCGCTGCCAGGGCGACCAGCAGGCTGTTGACAGCTGGCGTCAACCGGCGGAAACCGGAGACGAGGATCTGCGGACCCGCGGCCGGCACTGCATCAGCCACCACGAGGTGCCTCGCGAGATCGGCGCCATCGCAAGCAGACCGGGAGCGCAATTCGCCCTCGACGGCATGACCCCAGCCGAGAAAGGCCTGCTGGTCGCGAGTCAGGGGCCAGCGCGAAAGCTGAGCCAGGTCGCCGCCGTGGGCGCGCAGGCGCAGCCAGCTTGCGCGCGCCCTCTCCCCCAAGTCGCCCGGATCAAGGAGGCCAGGCGCGTCGCGTGCCGTCTCGCGCCAGAGCCAATGCAGGGCCGAGGCGGGCAGGATGCCGGGCAGCGCGGGCCGGTCGACAGAAGCCTTCTGCCATTGCTGCAGGAGCCAGGCATCGAGCGGCAGCACAAGGGCCGACGGCCACACCTTGCGCCCCGCGGCGACCTGCGCGCGATCGTGCAGCCGGCGCAGGATGCGGGCCTGGCGCAGGTCGCGCGTCAGCAGCAGGCCGCCTGCCTCGAGATGGGCGATGCACCGGCTATTCGGATTCAATCGACAACTTCCCTGACTCCAGCCGCAGCATAGGGCGGTCGCAAGCTCAACGGATGAGCCTGCGACGGATCAGGCGGAAGTGAGCCCACGCAAGCCGCCCGGCCACTCGCCGGCGCGATGACAGGCGACGAGTCGCGAACCGCCTGCGCTCTGCAATGGCGGGCGCTCGACGTGGCAGAGCGGCAGGACATGCGGACAACGCGCGGCGAACGGACAACCCGCGGCTGAACCCGGGTCATCCACGACGGGTCGCGGCTTCGACGCCCGGCCGAGGAGCCGCATGCGCGCGCCGGCGTCCATCGCCGGCACCGCATCGAGCAGCTCGCGCGTGTATGGGTGCAGCGGCGACTCAATGAGGGCCCGGCGGCCGGCCGCTTCGACGATGCGGCCTCGGAACATGACCATGACGCGTTCGCAGAGCCGCGCGACCACCGCCAGGTTGTGGCTGATGAAGAGACTCGCGAGCCCGCGATCGTCCCGGATCCGTTCGAGCAGGCCGATGATCTGGCCTTGCACGCTGACGTCGAGGGCGCTGACCGGCTCGTCGCAGACGACGAATCGCGGATTGACGACGAGCGCACGCGCAATGACGGCGCGCTGGAGCTGTCCGCCGCTCAACTGGTGGGGATAGCGCGCCGAGAGATTTGCGCCGATGCCGACTTCGTCGAGCTGGGCCTGCGCGCGACTTGCGCGCTCCCCGGCTCGGGTACCCGGGTCCAGGGCCCGCAAGGGTTCCGCGACACTTTCGACGAGCGTCATGCGCGGGTCGAGGGAGGCATTGGGATCCTGGAACACGCATTGCAGCTCGCGCCGCAGGGGGCGGAATACGCGCGGCCTGAGCCTGTCGATGCGCTGACCGCGCCAATGCACTTCCCCGGCGGCGAGCGGCACGAGACGCAGGATCGCGCGGCCGAGCGTCGTCTTGCCGCAGCCGGATTCGCCGACGAGGCCGAGCATTTCGTGTTCCCCGACCGCGAAATCGACGCGATCGACCGCCGGTATCTGGCGGGCCGACGTTCCCGACTGACGGAACGTCACGGTCACCCCGCGAAGCTCAAGGAGATTCACGGGAGACCCGCCAGGGTCGGTACCGCCGCCAGCAGGTTCGTGCTGTATGGATGGCGCGGCCCGGCGAAGAAGTCGGCCGCCCGCGCTTCCTCCACGAACTTCCCCGCCTGCATGACGGCAATGCGGTCCGCGAGCGCCGCGACGACGCCGAGATCGTGCGTGACGAGCAGCAGCGCCATGTCGAAGTCACGGCAGAGCTCCGCGATGAGCACGAGAATCTCCGCCTGCACCGTGACGTCGAGCGCGGTCGTCGGCTCATCGGCGAACAGGAGTTTTGGCCGGGCCACGAGTGCGAGCGCGAGCGCCACGCGCTGGCGCATGCCGCCGGAGAGTTCATGCGGATATTGCAACAGCCTTCGCCCGGCGTCCGGCAGGTGCACGCTGTCGATCATGCGTCGCGCCTCCGCCGCCGCCGCGTCCTGCGCCAGGCCGTGCGCCGCCATCGCGACTTCCGCGAGCTGGACGCCGATGCGCCGGTGCGGCGTCAGGCTGCCCGAAGCGTCCTGGAACACGAAACCGATGCCGCGGCCGCGAACCGCCGCGGCATTTCCGCCCGCCAATAGCTCCCGGCCATCGAAGCGCACGGATCCGCGTGCGCGGCCGTTCGCCGCCAGCAGGCCGACGCAGCCATTCAGGACCTGGCTCTTGCCGGACCCGGATTCGCCGACGATCGCGACGCTCTCACGTGGCTCGATCGAGAGGTTGATGCCGTTCACGGCGGTAACCATCGGCACGCCCGCGAACTCGACGGTCAATGCGCGTATTTCCAGCAGGGCCATCAGCGGTCCCTCGGATCGAGCGCATCGCGCAATCCGTCGCCGAAGAAGTTGAATGAGAACACCAGCAGCACCAGGCATCCGGCCGGAACCGCCAGCATCCATGGCGCGGTCTCCAGCTCCGCGGCCCCGTCCGCAATCAGGTTGCCGAGGCTGGCGAGCGGCTCCTGGATGCCGATGCCGAGAAAGCTCAGGAAGCTCTCGACCAGGATGACCTGCGGAACCGTCAGCGTTGCGTAGACGATCACGGGGCCGAGCAGGTTCGGCACGACATGACGCCCGACGATGCGAAGCGTCCCCGCTCCACCGACGACGGCCGCCTCGACGAACTCGCGTTCGCGGAGTGCAAGCGCCTGGCCGCGGACGATGCGCGCCATCGTCAGCCAGCCGAAGGCGCCGATCGCGACGAGAAGCACGAGCGGCCCGCGGCCGAATACGACCGTCAGGATGATCACGAAGAACACCTGCGGCAGGGCATAGAGCACGTCGACAAAGCGCATCATCAGCGCGTCGGTGCGGCCGCGTAGGTAGCCCGCGAGCGCCCCCCAGGCGACGCCGATGACGAGGCTTACCAGTGTCGCGGCGATCGCAATCGCCAGCGACACGCGAAGGCCGAGCAGCGTGCGCAGCAGCAGGTCCCGGCCGAGGCGGTCCGTGCCGAGCCAGTGCCCCGCCGCCTCGAACGGGGGCGCCGCCATGTGCGACCAGTCGATCTCGTCTTCGCGATAGCCAATGAGGAGCGGCCCGACGACCGCCGCGATCACGAGCGCGACGAGCAGCCAGAGGCTGGTCATGGCGAGGCCATCGCCGCGAAGCCGCGCGATGGCGTCGCGCCAGAGGCTCGACTTCACGAGCGCCGCTCCGGGCGAATGCGCGGGTCGAGCCAGGCGTAGACAAGATCCGCCAGCAAGTTCAGCAGGATCATCAGCGCCGCGTAGACGATCACCATCCCCATCACGAGCGTGTAATCGCGGTTCAACGCGCCCTGCACGAGATGCCGGCCCATGCCCGGCAGCCCGAATAGCGTTTCGACGACGAGCGAGCCCGCCAGCACCCCGGCGGCGGCAGGCCCGAAATAGCTGACGACCGGCAGCAAAGCGGCGGGCAATGCGTGGCGCAGGATGACGGTCCGTTCCGGCAGGCCCCGCGCGCGCGCCGCGCGGATCCAGGTCGCGCGCAGGGTCTCGAGCAGGCTGGCGCGCGTCAGGCGCGCGAGATACGCGATCACCGGCAACGCGAGCGTGACGACCGGCAGGATGAGGTCCGCGGGCCGCCCCGGCATCCAGCCCGCGACCGGCAACCAGCGCAGCCAGATTCCGAACAAAAGCATGAGGAGTGGCGCGATAACGAACACCGGCACCGAGATGCCGGCGACCGCAAGTGTCATGACGAGCCGGTCAGCCAGCCCGCCGCGATGGAGTGCCGCCAGGATTCCCGCCGGGATGCCGATGGCGAGCGCGAGCAGCAGCGCGGCGATTCCAATCGTCAGGCTGACTGGCAGCCCATCCGCTATCAGCTCGCTGACGGTGAAATCCCGGAACTTGTACGACGGCCCGAAATCGCCGTGCAGGAGGCCCTGCACATAGCGCCCGAATTGCACGTACACCGGCTGGTCGAGGCCATAGGCCGCCTCCAGGTTGGAGCGGATCTCCGGCGGCAGGGATTGCTCCTCGTCGAAGGGCCCGCCAGGCGCGAGGCGAGTCAGCAGAAAAGACAACGCCACGATGAGCGCAAGCGTCGGTATCGCGCCGAGAAGGCGCCGCATGATGAAGGCGACGGTGGACATCCCGCGGCATTTGTAGCGCATGGCGCGCCCCTGCGGCAGCGAATTGCGCACCCGGATCGCAGCGCGCAGCCGGCGGTTTCCGGCGCTCCTTTCAGCAATACATTAGATACAATCTATAACTTATTGATTACCTTGTGTATGTCGCGTGAAGACATCGCGAATCCGATACCATGCGGGGCGGAACACGGAGTGAGCTGAATGCGAAGGATCCTGGTCGGCATCAAGCGCGTCATCGACTACAACGTGCGCGTGCGGGTGCGTCCCGACGGCAGTGGCGTCGTGACCGACGGCGTCAAGATGAGCGCCAATCCGTTTGACTCGATCGCACTCGAGGAGGCCTTGCGCCTGCGCGAGCGCGGCGAGGCGGATGAGGTGGTCGCCGTGAGCGTGGGTCCTGCGGAGGCCCAGCAACAGCTTCGCGATGCACTCGCGATGGGCGCGGACCGGGCGATCCTCGTGAAGTCCGATGCCGCGATCGAACCGCCGGCAGTCGCGCGCGTTCTCCTGAAGCTCGTGGAGCGTGAGAGCCCCCGCCTCGTCCTGCTCGGCAAGCAGGCGATTGACGACGACTGCAACCAGACAGGGCAGATGCTCGCCGCGCTCTGGGACCGCCCGCAGGCGACCTCCGCGTCGAAGATTGAAATCCAGGGCGAGACCGCGCGCGTGACGCGGGAGGTCGACGCCGGCCTCGAGACCATCGAGGTGGACCTGCCCGCCGTCTGCACGACGGACCTCCGGCTCAACGAGCCTCGCTACATCAAGCTGCCGGACATCATGAAGGCAAAGAAGAAGCCGCTCGACACAATCGAGCTTGCCTCCCTCGGCGTGGATGCCTCGCCGGTCCTCAAGGTCCTGAAGCTCGAGCCGCCGCCGCAGCGGCAGAAAGGCGTCATCGTCAAGGATGCCGCCGCCCTCGTCGCGGCGCTCAAGCAGAAGGGGCTCGCCTGATGAACCGCGTGCTCATCGTCGCCGAACACCTGGATGGCAAGTTGAATGCCGCGGTCGCCAAGTGCGTCGCTTGCGCCGGCGCGATTCCGGAGTCGGAAATCGCAATCGCCGTCCTCGCCCGGGATGGCGCAGCCGTCGCTGGTGCGGCTGCCGCGATTGCTGGCGTCGCCCGCGTCCTCCTTGTGAAGAATCCTGCGAATGAACCGGCGCTCGCCGCCGTCCTCGGCCCGCAGGTCGCGAAACTCGCCGAAGGCTACGGGTTCGTGCTCGGCCCCTCGACGACTTTCGGGAAGGACCTGATGCCGCGCGTCGCAGCGCTGCTCGGCGCCCCGCAGGTCAGCGACATCATGGCGGTGGAGTCCGCGACCCGCTTCCGGCGGCCCGTTTACGCCGCCAACGCGATCGCGACCGTCGAGGCGCCGGCCGGCCGGCAGATCGTCGCAACGGTCCGTGTAGCCTCGTTCCAGGCGGCGGCCGATGGCAGCGGCCCCGCGCCCATCGAGACGCCGATGCTCGACGTCAAGCTGCCGCAATCCACGCGGTTTGTATCCGTTTCAGCCGCGCGCAGCGACCGGCCGGACCTGCAAACGGCCACGCGCGTCGTCTCCGGCGGCCGCGCGCTCGGCAGCGCCGAGAACTTCAAGATCATCCAGGCCCTCGCGGACAAGCTCGGCGCCGCCATCGGGGCCTCGCGTGCCGCGGTCGACGCCGGCTATGCGCCGAACGAGCTGCAGGTCGGCCAGACCGGCAAGATCATCGCGCCGGAACTCTATGTCGCCGTCGGCATCAGCGGCGCAATCCAGCACCTGACCGGCATCAAGGACGCGCGGACGATCGTCGCCATCAACAAGGATGCCGAGGCGCCGATCTTCGAGGTCGCGGATTACGGCCTCGTCGGGGACCTCTTCAGCCTGGTGCCGGAGATCGAAAAGCTCCTGTAGTCGCCGCGAGGATCCAGAGCGAGAGCGCGACGATCACGAGCCAGGTACCCGCCGTGCCATAGAAGCGCCCGAAAGAGCGGCCCGGGCTCCGCGACAATCCGATCGCGTGCAGGACCCGGCTCGCGGCGAGCAGAATGCCGGCGCCGTGCAGCGCGGGCAGCGGGAGCCCCGAGAGCTCCGCCAGTACGAGCAGGATCACCGCAAACGGCACGTACTCGACGAAATTCGCCTGCACGCGGATCGCCTGCTGCAGGCCCTCCTCCGAGCCCGCCCCGAGTCCCACGCGATAGCGGCGGCGAGCCAGCACGACCTGCACCGACAGCGCGATCAGGAACAGGCCGAGCAGGCCCGCGTAGAAGAAGGAGGCCGG
>DATBSX010000204.1:0-5045 GCA_036559565.1 Steroidobacteraceae bacterium
AGTTGCCCGGCATACGCCGGGTCGAGGGCCGCCCAGGCGCCGAAGGCGCCGTCGACGTGCAACCAGATGCCGAACTCCGCGGCGATGTCGGCGATCGCATCCAGCGGGTCAATGGCGCCGGTGTTGGTCGCGCCGCTGCAGGCGACGAGGGCAAATGGGAGGTTCCCAGCCTTCAGGTCGTCCTCGATCGCACGGCGGAGCGCATCGGGCCGCATGCGGAAATCCGCGTCGGCCGCGATGGCGCGCGAGAAATTCGTGCCGATGCCGAGCTGCTCGACGCACTTCTGGATCGAGGAGTGGCTCTCGGCGCTCGAGTAGAGGACGAGCTTCTGCCGCCCGCTCTGGAGGCCCTCGGCGCGCATGTCCCAGCCCGCCTTCGCGGCAGTGCGGTGGCGCGCCGCGCTCAGCGCATTGAGGGTCGCCGCGGAGCCGCCGCTCAGCAGCAGGCACTGGCTTCCTTCGACGGGAAATCCGACCAGCTCCATGATCCAGCGCCCGAGGCTCACCATCAGGAAGATGGTCGAGTGGTCGTAGCCATCGAGCCCGCTATTCATGGCGGTCGCGACCGAGTCGGCCAGGATCGAGATCGGCGCCGGCGGCGAATTGACCCAGGCATAGGACCGCCGGTGTCCGATCGCGACGGGCCAGGGCATGATTTCGCGCCCGAGGAAATCGAGGATTTCCTGCGGCGTCTGCCCTTTCACGGGCAAGGGCAGGGACATGAGGCGCTGGCGGACCTCGGCCGGCACGACGCGATCGACCGTCTGCGACGGCAGGTCGCGCAGGTACTCGCCGATCATCACCGCGACACGCGCGCCGAGTCGGTCGAATTCCGTCCGGTCGTCGGCGAAGGGATGCATGGCCTGCTGGGTCATCGCTTAGCTGCCTGGCGGGGTTTCAGGCGCCATACTACCCGCAGGGCGATCGGGAGAATCGCGCGGCCGGGGGTGATAGCGATGCGACACGGACCTGGAGTCTTTCTTGCGCTCGGAATGGCTGTCGCGGCGGCGGCCTTCGCCCACGACCCGCCGAGCCGGCCCGGCATCGATGCGCCGGAACTCGCGAAGCTCGGCCCGTTCGGTGTGGGCGTGCGGGTGATCGAGATGGTGGATCACGCCCAGAATGGCGAACGGACTCTCAAGGTGGATCTCTGGTATCCCGCCGAGGTTAAGGCGGGCGCGTCGGCCGAAACGTATTCGGGAAGCCTCCCCGCCGAACCGCCGGCGCCGCCTACGAAGTTCACGATTCCCGGAATCGCCGTGCGCGATGCGAAGCCCGCCGCGGGGCGCTTTCCGCTCGTCATCGTCTCGCATGGCTACAGCAACGAAACCGTGGCGCTCAGCTGGCTCACGGAAAACCTCGCGTCCAAAGGCTACGTCGTCGCGGCGATCCGTCATGCGGATCCGCCGATCACGGATCGCAGCAAGTTTCCCGAGTTACTGTTGCGCCGCCCGCTCGACGTCGCATTCGTCGCGGGGACCCTGCAACGCTCGCTCGCGAGCGAGGGGCGAATCGACCCCTCGCGTGTCGCGCTGATCGGCTACTCGATGGGCGGATACGGGGTGCTCACGGCCGCGGGCGGCGAGCTGGATCCGGAAAGTCCCGTCGTCAAGATGGTACCGGGTGGACTCCTGACGCCCTATGCGCGCGGCGGCGCATCGAGCAAGGTCATTCGTGTCGCCAACGTCAAGGCGGTTGTCGCGATCTCGCCGTTCGGCGGCTCCATGCAGGCCTGGGGTGCGGACGGGCTTCGAGCCATCACGTCGCCGTTGCTGCTCATTGCAGGCGATCGCGACGGCAGCGTGGACTACAAGACGGGCGCACGCGCTTACTTCGACCAGGCTACGAGCAGCAACCGCTACCTGCTGACGTTCCTGGGCGCCGGTCACCGCATCGGTCTCGGGCCCGCGCCCGATGAAATGCGTCATAGCCTGTGGGACCTGGACTGGTTCGAGGATCCGGTCTGGGGATCGGAGCGCATCGTCGGCATCAACCTGCACTTCATTACTGCTTTTCTCGACCGCTACGTGAAGGAAGATTCGAGCCGAGTCGGCTATCTCGACGGCCTGACGCCCCGATCGAACGACGGCACCTGGCCGGCTGCAGCAGGCGAACGGTACGACGGGTTCAGTCCCGGCGCTGGCGGCATCACGCTGTGGAAAGGATTCCAGCGCCAGCACGCAGAGGGGCTGGAGCTGCTGCACGAATCGCCGCGCTAGGACTGCCGCGGCTCAATCCAGGTCGCGAGAGCCCGGCCGCAAAGCTCGCCGAAGTTGTCGAAGATTGCCGTGCCGACAACGTGCTTGCGCCCGTCGTGCTTGAGCGCCCAGCCGATGATGACGCAGGCCGCATCGAGTTGTACGCAGCGATCGATACGCGCGGCATAGGTGCCAAGCAACGGGCCGCGTACTGCGACGCCGGTTGCAAAAAAACCCGGGCAGTCGAGAGCCGCCCACATGAACTCCGGCAGGACCTTGCCGTCCGCTCCGATCAGCGAGCGGTCCGGCATCCAGGCGGCAGCAACGAGATCCATGCCCTCGATGGGTGACGCAAAAACCCGCATGCCGTCGCCGCGCGTACGCGCCGGCCCGCACACGAAGCAGTCGGAGTACGCGTGTTCCTGGAATCCTTCGTAGTGACTCACCGCGGCGAGTGCTTCGGCATACGACGGCGCTTTCGGCACCTCGAGCTCGAAGGTCTTCGGCGTCGCGCTTGCGACGACCTCCGCCGCGTCCATCAGGAGCAGCCCGGACGTTTCGCGGTCTTCCACGATTTCAAGCGTCTTGTCGAGCGGCGGCGGGCGAATGAGGCGAACCTCGACCGGTTTTGACGCGGCCGCCGCCAGCATTCCGCAGGTATATCCGCCGTTGCCCGACGTGGGCGGGCCCCGGTAGCGCCGACTGATCACGAGGAGATGGTGCGCGGTCATCGTGCGCGGAATCCTAGCCCATCGGGGTGGATGCAGGCGCGCCCGGCCGTTAAGCTTGCCGGCATGAAGAAAACCGTAGTCTGCCTCGGCCTTGCCCTGCTCGCTCCCACCGTACTCGCAGCCGATTCCGGCGACGGCCTGCGGCAGTTCCTCGCGGCGCGCCAGGCGCGCGACGCCGAGATTGCACGCTCGATCTGGGAATGGGCGGAAGTCGGCTACCAGGAAACGAAGAGCTCGGCATTGCTGCAGCAGGAATTGACGAGTGCGGGCTTCAAGGTGGAGGCCGGCGTCGCCGGCATCCCGACCGCGTTCGTCGCGAGCGCCGGCGGCGGCAAGCCGGTGATCGGGATCCTCGCCGAATTCGATGCGCTCCCGGGCATCAACCAGGACGCTGCGGCGGATCGCAAACCGATCGAGGGCAAGCAGTCCGGCCATGCCTGCGGCCACAACCTGTTCGGGGCGGCTTCCGTTTCTGCGGCGATTTCTCTCGCCGACTGGCTCCGGAAGAGCGGCACCCCGGGCACCATCCGCCTCTATGGCACGCCTGCGGAGGAAGGTGGCTCCGGCAAGGTGTACATGGTGCGCGCCGGTCTCTTCAATGACGTGGACGCCCTCATGCACTGGCACCCCTCCGACGTGAACTTCGCCGGAATCGACCGTGCACTCGCCAACAAGTCCGCAAAGTTCCGCTTCCACGGCCTCTCGGCCCATGCCTCGGGCGCGCCCGAGAAGGGCCGCTCCGCGCTCGACGCCGTCGAGGCCATGGACAACATGGCGAACATGATGCGCGAGCACATCCCGTCGGATGCCCGCATGCACTACGTCATCACGAGCGGCGGCTCCGCGCCAAACGTCGTGCCCGACTTCGCCGAGTCCTATTACTACGTACGGCACATCGACTCGACGGTCGTCGAGTCCATCTTCGACCGGCTCGTAAAAACCGGAGAAGGCGCCGCGCTCGGCACCGGCACGACGATGGACTACGAGGTCATCGGCGGCACGCACAACCTGCTTGCGAACGAGACGCTCGCGCGCGTGATGAACCAGAAGCTGAACCAGGTCGGCGGCGTGACGTACACGCCGGAGGAACAGGCGTTCGCCCAGAAGATTTACGCGACGCTGATCTCGCCTACGGAGAAGCTCGGCTCTGAAAGGATGGTCCAGGCATTCGATTTCGAGCGGCCGGGCCTCGGCTCCACCGACGTCGGCGACGTGAGCTGGACCGTCCCGACCGTGGGCCTTCGCACGGCGACCTGGGTGCCAGGCACGCCGGCGCACAGCTGGCAGGCGACCGCTGCGGACGGCATGAGCATCGGCTACAAGGGCATGAACGTCGCATCGCAAACGCTCGCCCTGACCGGGCGCGAACTCTTCACGCACCCGAAGCTGCTCGCCGATGCCAGGACGGAGTTCGAAAAGCGCCGCGGCCCGGATTTCAAGTACCGCGCACTGCTCGGCGACCGCGAGCCGGCGCTGGATTACCGCAAGGGCGTGCCGGGCGGCGGCAGCGATTAGCCACCGTCCATCGCGCCGGGCGGGCGCCTCATCGTGTGAAACCGGCGGGCGGGCGCCCGCCGGCATAGAGTCCACTCATTGCCAGCCCCGGCTGGCCTGGAGATAACCATGCGTCGTTTCGCCCCCCTGCTTGCCTGCCTGATGCTCGTCGCGCCGTCGCTGCAGGCGGCCGACATTCCGGATTACATCGCCAAGGCCGTCGCCGCGCCTGAGCGCAGCGACAAGGACCGTGAACGCGACGCCCGCGACAAGCCGGCGGAGCTGCTCGCATTCGCGGGACTCAAGCCCGGCATGACGGTGGCCGATGTGTTCGGTGGCGGAGGCTACTGGAGCGAGATCCTCTCGAGGGCCGTCGCACCGTCCGGCAGCGCGACGCTCATCAATAACGAAGGCTATGCCAACTTCGCCAAGGACGACATCAAGGCGCGCTTTGCAGACGGCCGGCTCAAGGAAGTGAAGCAGCTGGTCGGCAAGACCAGTGACCTCGGCATGGGCAAAGACAAGTACGACTTCATCATGATCTTCATGTCCTACCATGACATCTACTGGGTCGACGAAAAGGAAGGCTGGCCGAAGATCGATGCCGACAACTTCATCAAGC
>DATBSX010000205.1:0-3310 GCA_036559565.1 Steroidobacteraceae bacterium
TCGAGTTGAACGAAGAGCATCCGGGGCTGTTCGGCCTCCGCTAGAGGCCGCATTGAGCTCGCACGACTCGGATCCCAGGCCCCTCCTTCTCGGCGGCCCCGCGCTGGGGCTGCGCCTCATCGTGCTCGCCGCGATGGCCGCGGGACTCATGGTCGCGGACCATCGCCAGCACCACCTCGCCGCCATTCGCGACGGTGTCGCAACCCTCGCCTATCCGATCCAGTGGGCCGTGCAGGCGCCGCTCCAGGCCTGGTCCTCGATGCGCGAGTCGTTCGCGACGCGGACCCGCGTCGAAGCCGAGAACGTCAAGCTCGCCTCCGACAACCTCGTGCTGCGCCTCAAGCTCCTGCGCTTCGAGTCGCTCGAGCAGGAGAACCAGCGGCTGCGCGCCGTGCGCGAGAGTTCGGCCCGCGTCGTGCAGCGTTCGCTGGTCGCCGAGATCGTGCGCGTGGACCTCGACCCGTTCCGCCAGCGCGTGCTCATCAACAAGGGCACGCGCGACGGCGTCTTCCGGGGCCAGGCCGCGATCGATGCGGCCGGCATTTTCGGCCAGGTCACGCGCGCAGGCCCCATCTCCGCCGAGATCATCCTGATCTCGGATCCGGAGCACGCGATACCGGTGCAGGTGAACCGCACCGGGGTGCGCAGCATCGCGCTCGGCACCGGCCGCTCCGGACTCCTGTCGCTGCCTTACCTGCCGCAGAACTCGGACGTCATTGTCGGCGACCTGCTCGTGAGTTCGGGCCTCGGCGGCGTCTATCCGCCGGGCTACCCGGTCGGCAAGGTCACGGCCGTCACGCGCGACCCCGGCCAGCCGCTGCTCGCGGTCGAGGCGGCGCCGCTCGCGGGACTCGACCGGGACCCGGAGATCCTGCTGGTCTGGTTCGACAACGCGGTCGTCGAGCCGGAGACGCAAGCCGAGGCGAAGCCGGCAGCGTCGACGCCGCCGACGAACCCGCCATCGCGACAGCCGGCGCCGCAGCCAGCGCCTGCACCGACATCCACACCTGAACCAGCACCGGTCGAGGCGTCGCCGCAGCCGGATCCGGAGCCGCAACAGCCGCCGCCGGGGAACGTTCCATGATGCGCGGCACCCGCAGTGTCTTCGGCTGGGGCCGCGTCATCGTGCTCACGATCCTCGCGCTCGCGGCGACCGTCGCCCCGCTGCCCTCGTTTCTCGAGCTCTTCCGGCCGGACTTCGTCGCGCTGACGGTGCTTTGGTTCTGCCTGCTGTCGCCGCGCCTGCTCGGGCTCTCCTACGGCTGGTGCGCCGGCCTTGCCCTCGACGGCTTCAAGGGAGTGCTGCTGGGCGAGCATGCGCTGACGCTCACGATCATCGCCTACGTCGCCTCGAAGCTCCGGCTGCAGATCCGCGCCTTTCCGCCGCTGCAGCAGTCGGCGGTGATCCTGTGCCTGCTCTGGCTGCACGAGTTCCTGCTGTTCTGGATCGACGGCGTCGCCGGCCATGCGGTGACCGACTGGCGCCGCTGGCTCGCGGTGCCGGTCGGGGCCGCCTGCTGGCCGCTGCTCACCGCATTCTTCGCGCGCTTCGCGGCGCGGCGCTGACCGGATGCGTCGCGTACGCGTCAAGGACGACGCCCTCGAGCAGAGGATGTTCTTCCAGCGCTCGCTGGTCGCGATCCTCATCGTCGTCCTGATCGCGCTCGTGCTCGTCGGCCGCGCGTTCTGGCTGCAGGTCGTGCAGCACGACCACTACCTCGAACTCTCGCTCGGCAACCGCGCCCGCATCGAGCCGCTGCCGCCGAACCGCGGGATCATCTTCGACCGCGCGGGGCGCGTCATCGCCGAGAACACGCCGGCCTACCAGCTCGAGCTCGTGCGCGAACAAACGGCCGACCTCGAGGAGACGCTGTCGCACCTCGTCAGCTTCGGGCTTCTGGACCCGGGCGATGTCGGCCGCGTGCGCCAGCTTGCGCTGTCGCGGCGCTCGTTCGAGGCCGTGCCGTTCCTGCTGCAGCTCAACGACGAGGAGATCGCACGCTACGCCGTGCACCGCCACGAGCTGCCGGGCGTCCTGCTCGAGACGCGCATGGCGCGCCACTATCCGTTCGGAACGATCGGCGCGCACGCACTCGGCTATGTCGGAACGATCAGCGAGGAGGACCTCGCCCGCGTGGACCGCGAGCGCTACTTCGGCACGGGCGTGATCGGAAAGACCGGCGTCGAACGGGCCTACGAGAAGGACCTGCTCGGCACCGGCGGCTACCGCGAGGTGCTCGTGAACGCGGAGGGCCGCCCTGCGAAGCTGCCCGAGGGCGTGGATGCCCAGCTCAAGACGCGCGATCCCCTGGCGGGCAAGGACCTGCGGATGACGATCGACATCGAGCTGCAGCGCGTCGCCGAAGAGGCTTTCGCGGGCCGGCGCGGCGGCGTGGTCGCGATCGACCCGTCGAACGGCGACGTGCTCGTGTTCGCGAGCCTCCCCTCCTTCGACCCGAACGGCTTCGCGCGCGGCATCACGCGCAGCGAATACCTCGCGCTCACCGAGAATCCGGACCAGCCGCTCTTCAACCGCGTGATGCGCGGCACTTATCCGCCGGGTTCGACGATCAAGCCGCTGATGGCGCTCGCGGGACTCGAGTACGACGTCATCAAGCCCGAGGATCACGTCTATTGCTCCGGCAGCTACTCGCTGCCGGGCTCTCGCCACCGCTTCCGCGACTTCAAGCGCGAAGGGCATGGCTCGATGGACATGGAAAACGCGGTGATGCAGTCCTGCGACGTGTACTTCTACCGGCTCGCGAACACGCTCGGCATCGACCGGATCCACGATTCGATGACGCGCATGGGCTTCGGCGTTCCGACCGGCATCGACATCGCCGGCGAGCGCAGCGGCATCATGCCCTCGCCCGAATGGAAGAAAGGCGCGTTTCCGCGCAAGGAGCAGCAGGTCTGGTTCCCCGGCGAGACCGTGATCGTCGGCATCGGACAGGGCTACTGGACGACGACGCTCCTTCAGCTCGCCAAGGCGACGGCGCTCCTCGCGACGCGCGGCCAGCCCCACCGGCCGCGGCTCGTCAGCGCGCTCGTGGATCCGGCGACCGGCCAGGTCGAGCAGAAGAAGCCGGAAGCGCTGCCGCGCATCGAGCTCAAGGACCAGGCCAACTGGGAGATCATCGTCAACGCGATGGTGGCGGTGACGAGCGGCCCGCGCGGCACGGCGCTGCGCGTCGGCCGCGGCGCCACGTATTCGATCGCCGGCAAGACCGGCACGGCGCAGGTGTTCTCGGTTGGCCAGACCGAGAAATACAACGAGAAGGAAGTCTCCGACCGGCTGCGCGACCACGCG
>DATBSX010000206.1:0-7816 GCA_036559565.1 Steroidobacteraceae bacterium
CGCTACTACATCGACGGCCGCTCGATCGCGGTCGACGACGACAGCTTCCTGATCATGAACGATAACCGCACGTACGCGAGCCGCTTCGACTCGAACGTGGACATCGAATCGTTCTCGATCTTCTTCCGGCCGGGCATGGCCGAGGAGATCCTGGGCGCGCTCGGGACGCCGGTCGAGCGCGCGCTGGTCGCGGGCGCCACCGACGCCGAGCACCCGGTCGAGTTCGCGGAGATCCTGCAGCCGCACGACTCGATCGGTTCGCCGGTGCTGCGCTACCTGCGTTACGCCGTGAGGTCGGGCGTCGATGACGGCGACTGGTACGAAGAGCAGTTCCAGTTCCTGCTCGAGCGCATGCTCGCCCATCACCGCAAGGCGACCGCGCGGATGCAGGGGCTGCCGGCGCTCAAGACGGCGACGCAGCGGGAGATCTGCCGGCGCCTCGCGCTCGCCGTCGACCTCGTGCACGCGAGCTACGACAAGGGCATCGGCCTTGCCGAGATGGCGGCGGCCGCCTGCCTTTCGAAATTCCACTTCCTGCGGCTCTTCACGGAGCTGCACGGCATCACGCCGCACGCCTACCTGCAGCGCAAGCGCGCGCTCGCGGCGCACCGCCTGCTCGATTCGACCTCGCTCGGCGCGAGCCAGGTGGCGCGCAGGGTCGGCTTCAATTCACGCTCGACGATGGTGCGGCAGCTGCGGCGCTGGCCGGTGCCGGCGAACTGAACGAGGAGGGGACAGTCCCCTTCAGCGACCAGGAGGGGACAGTCCCCTTCAGCGAAACGCCTGCGCCGCAGAACGACTGCAGTGCTGAAGGGGACAGTCCCCGGGGTCAGTTCCTCCGACTCAGAACTCCACGGTCGCCCGCAGGAAGACGTAGCGCCCGAGTGCGTCGTACATCTGCGGGTACGTGTTGCCGTTGCCGGTCGTTCCCACCGACCCGCTGACCGACGGATTGTCATCCAGGACGTTGTTGATCCCGAGCGTGACGCCGGCCTTTTCCGTGATGGCCCAGTTCGCGGCCAGGTCGAAGTAGTCCTCCGCCGGGAGCTCCTTGTCGAGCTGGTTGTTGGGCATCTCGAGGTTCGCCTGGGCGAGTCCCGTGACCGCGCCGTAGTGCCGCCATGTGAACGACAAGTCGACGTCCCACGGCGTCTGCCAGCTCGTACGGAAACGGTGGCGCCACTGCGGGTTGGGAATGCCGCAGACGGTTGAGTAGAAGCCCGTGCAGTCGTACCAGTCCCGCACGCCCGGGCCCGGCTGCAGGTCGATGCCCGGTGCCGGCTGCGTGATGAGGTCGACGAGGTACGTGCCGGTCAGGCTGAAGGCGAGGCTGCCGAAACGGCCGATCTCGACGCCCGTGTACCCGATGTTCACGTCGTAGCCCGTCGTCGACAGCGAGCCGATATTGATGTTGAAGTCGTCGACGAACCCGCTCCCGTTCGTCCAGAGCTGGCCCGTGCCGGGCGTGCGGTGGATGCGCGCGCAGGCCGCCGGGTCGTTGTTGCCGTAGCACGCGGTCCAGGTGTTGTTCGCGCCGAACGTTGAGATCACGTTCGCGATCGAGATGTCGAAATAGTCCACCGTGACGGACAGGCCCGGCACCCAGCGCGGCTGCAGCACGATGCCGTAGGAGTAGGTGTCCGCCTCCTCCGGCGTCAGGTCCGTGCTGCCGCCCTGCTTGAAGTAGTACTGTGCACCCGGGCTGTCGAGCGAGGGAGAGCCCACGGAGCCCGCCGGCACGCCCGTCGCGATGCACTCCGCGTCGCTCGCCTCCGGATCGCGCGCCGAGGCGCCGCAGGGATCGCCCGGCGCATCGAACAGGTTCAGGCCCTGCGAGGTGAAGAGCTCGATGATGTTGGCCGCGCGCACCGCCTTCTGGTAGCTGGCACGCAGGCGGACGTCGGCGACCGGCGCCCACTCGAGGCCGAACTTGTAGGTGTCGGTCTGGATCCCGCCGCCGTAATCCGAATACCGGTAGGCTGTGTCGAACGAGAGGCTCTCGGCGAAAGCCTGGTCCTGCGCGATCGGGACGCGGGCTTCCATGAAAAGGTCGTTGGCCTGAGTCGCGCCCTCGATTCCGATGACGGCACCGCCGGCCCCGGAGAACTGGTCCTGTTCCTGGAGCGCATCGACGTTGTTGCGCACTGCATCGCGGCGATACTCCGCGCCGAACACCACCTGGATGCCATCCGACGCGAGCGGCGACTTGATGCCGTACGCGCCGAGGTCGCCGTTCACCACGCCGTTGTAGATCTCCTGGCTGATGCGGCCGATCTGCAGGCCGTCCGCCTGGAGGTAGTCGAGCTGGGCCTGGGTCACGCCGTTCGGCTGGAACGGGTTCCAGGGGACGCACAGCGGATCTGAGCCGTCGATCACCGAGCGGCAGGTCGGGACGCCATTGACGTTGATGACATCGACCGCGCGGACCAGCCGGTTTTTGACGAAGTAGTTCTCGGTCCCCGTGTTGACGGCGACGCTCGAGTACTGCGCCGAGACGTCGTAGCCCCAGGCTTCGTCGATGGCGCCGCGCACCCCCGCAACCGTGCGGAACGAGGAATTCGCGAAGGTCTGCAGGCGGCCGCCGCCCTCGACATTGCGCCGCCCGATGTACAGCGTCACCGAGTCCCCGTTCGCGATTTCGGCCGCGCCGCAACCGATGTCGGCGAGGCTGTTGACCGGCAGGAACGGGTTGTCGCAATTGACCGATCCCGTATTGAAGAAGTTGCCGCCCGGGGCGATCTGGGCGTTTGACTCGTAGTCGTTGAACATGAGTTGCGTGTACACGTCGGCGTGCTCGCCGAACTCGTAGTGGCCCATCGCACCGAGGCTGTAGCGGCGCTCCGGACGCTGGTAGTGGTTGAGCGGCCCATAGTTGTAAAGGTCTGCGCTCGCGGTGTTGCTGAGCGCGTCCGACGGGCGGAATGAATCGGCGGTATCCACGGTGTAGACATGACCCGTGAAGTCCGTGGTGAATATGCCGCCCGCGTTGACCGAGGAGCCGCCGCAGGTGAACGATCCGACGGGAGTCCCGTTGACCGAGCAGGCCGAATAATCGCGGTCGCCCTGGAGCACGGCCTCGCTGTCGAATACCGTCGCATACGCGGTGAGATTGCCGCGACCGTCGCCGCTGTTGACGCCGACCATCAGCGAGAGCTCCTTGCCTTCGCCGTCGGTCACGGAGTCGTCCGGGAGCGAGTACTGGGACGGGTTTGATGCCGCACGCTCCGCAATGGTGTCGCGCAGCTTCACCGCGCCCGGGCCGCTGTAGTCGTTCTCGTGCCAGTAGAAGTTGTACTGGGAAGTGACCGAGACGCCCTCGAAATCCTTCTTCATGATGAAGTTGACGACGCCGGCGACGGCATCCGAGCCGTACACCGCGGAGGCGCCGCCGGTCAGGACGTCGACGCGCTCGACCATCTGGGTCGGGATCTGGTTGATGTCGGGCGCGGCGGATGCCGCCTGGACGCCGCCATAGGGCATGCGACGGCCGTCGATCAGGACGAGCGTGCGCGGCGATCCGAGATGACGCAGGTCGAGTGTTGCGGATCCCGTCGCGCCGTTTGCGACCGTGACGTTCTGCGAGGCGAAAGCCTGCGGCAGCTGGTTGACGAGGTCCTCGATGCGGGTGACGCCCTGCGTCACGACGTCCGCGGCGGTGACCTGCGTCACCGGCGTCGTCGACTCGAGGTTCCTGTTAGTTATCCGCGTTCCGGTGACGACGATCTCACCCAGGTTTTCCTGCGCGAGGGCAGGGGCCGCGACGCCGGCGGCCGCCATCGCGCCCATGACGAGCGCGCGGCGCACGGCGGCGGCGACTTGTTGCTTGCGTACCATTGCAGTTCCTCCCGCGAACGGCAGACCCGTTCGCTCATGCGCGGACGCTAGCAACGCAGCGCTGCGATCGAGTGCGCGATGGCAAAGCGGTCCGGCAACCCGCCCGCTGAAAATTGCGCGCGCAATGCATTGAAGTGAAAGCAGCTCCACGCAGGTCCCGCCGCTCGCGCGCGGAATCCGCCGCTTCGCAGGCGTCCCATTCATCGCGCCGTCGTTCGCACGCAACGATTGTTCGCAATGGATGAACGCTTCGCGTCGGAACGAAGCCACAGGCGCGCGCGTCTCAAGCTGCAGAATGGCGGAAGTCCTTGGAGGCTGGATTCCCATGGCGGCGAATGGCACGGGACGGTTGCGGGTGGTGATCGCGTGCGGCGACGCGACGGAGCGCGGGAGAATCCGCGCGATGCTCGATTCCATCGAGCCGCTGGAATCGGTCAGCGATGCGGCGACGGCGCCGCAGGCGCGGCGCATGATCGAGGACACGCAGCCGGACCTCGTGCTGCTCGACATCGACATGCCGGGCGCCGCCGGCATCGAGCCGTTGCGCGCGGCCGATCCGCCCTGCCTCGCCGTCATGAGCGCGCATCCGGGGCGCGCGCTGCCGGACTTCGACCTCGAGGCCGTGGACTACCTGCTGATGCCGCTGCAGCGGGAGCGGATGACGCTCTGCCTCGCGCGGGTCCGCAGGCGCCTCGCCGAGCGGCGCATCGCGGAGCTCGCGCTCGAGATCGCCAGCGCGGCGGCGGCGATGCGGGGACTCGAGCCACTGCGGGCCGCCAGCTCCGGCTCGCGCTTTGCCGACCAGATGACGATTCGCGTGCGCCGGCGCATGTTCGCGCTGCCGGTCGCGGACATTACCTGGATCGAGGGCGCGAGCCAGTACAGCCGCGTGCACGCCAAGGGCGGCGAGTACCTGCTCTCGCGCTCGCTGTCCTCGCTCGAGTGCGAGCTCGACCCGATGCGCTTCTTCCGCATCCACCGCTCCGCGATCGTGAATTCGACGTACGTGCGCGAGGTGATGTCGCGCGGCGACGGCCGTTACAACGTGTACCTGCAGGGCGGGGAGGCGCTGCCGCTCGGTCGCGCGCGCCGCGAGACGCTGCACCGGCTCCTCGGCGGCATCGGGGCAAAAAAAAGCGGCGGCCCGAAGGCCGCCGCGAGTGGTTGAAGCGAACTTTCTAGGGCAGGACTCTCAGAAGTCCACCGTCGCGCGCAGGAACACGTAGCGACCGAGGGCGTCGTAGGTCTGCGGGTAGGTGTTGCCGTTGCCGGTCGTACCGACACTCGCACTGAGCGACGGGTTGTCGTCGAGCACGTTGTTGATACCGAGCGTGAGGCCGGCCTTCTCCGTGATCGCCCAGTTCGCCGCGAGGTCGAAGTAGTCCTCTGCGTCGAGCGTGTGGTCGAGGCGGTTCAGGTGCAGCTGCTGGTTCGGCCCGTTGAGACCCGTGGTTTCACCGTAGTGACGCCACGTGAACGACAGGTCGACGTCCCACGGGGTCTGCCAGCTCGTCCGGAAGCGATGACGCCACTGCGGGGTCGGCGTCAGGCACACCGAGGAATAGTAGCCCACGCAGTCGTACGTATCGTTGAACTTGTCCGGATCCGGCTCGAGGTCGATGCCCGGGGCCGGCTGGGTGATGAGGTCAACCACGTACGTGCCGGTCATGTTGAAGGACAGGCTGCCGAAGCGGCCGATCTCCACGCCCGTGTACCCGATGTTGATGTCATAGCCAGTCGTCGACAAGGAACCGATGTTGATGTTGGTGTCCACCACATGGCCCTGGCCGATCCACAACTGCCCGTTCGGGTTGCGGTTGATGCGATCGCACGCAGCCGGGTCGTTGTTGGCGTAGCACGCCGTCCAGGTGTTCGGCGAGCCGAACGTCGTGATCGTGTCGTCGATCTTGATGTCGAAGTAGTCGACAGTGATCGACAGACCCGGCACCCAGCGCGGCTGGAGCACGATACCGTACGAGTACGTATCCGAGGTCTCCGGTTGCAAGTCCGCGTTTCCGCCCTGGAGGAACTGGTACTGACCTGCCGGGCTGTCGAGGACACCCGATCCGACGCTCGCCAGCGGAACGCCCGAGGCCACGCACTCTTCGACGCTGGCTTCCGGATCGCGCGCTGCCGCGCCGCAGGGATCGCCCGTCGCATCGAACAGGTTGAAGCCCTGTGCCGTGAACAGCTCCACGATGTTGGCCGCACGGACCGCACGCTGGTAAGTGCCGCGCAGGCGGACGTCCGCGATCGGAGCCCACTCGAGGCCGAACTTGTACGTGTCGGTCTGCACGCCGTCGCCGTAGTCCGAGTACCGGTACGCGGTGTCGAAGGAAAGGCTCTCCGCGAAGGCCTGGTCCTGAGCGATCGGGACCCGGGCTTCCATGAAGAGATCTTTGACCGTCGTGGCGCCGCTGATGCCGATCACCGCACCGCCGGCCCCCGAGAGCTGATTGGCCGTCTGCAGCGCGTCGACCTGGTTTTCCAGCGCATCGCGCCGATATTCGGCGCCAAATACCACCTGGACGCCGTCGCTCGCCCACGGCATCTTGGCGCCGTAGACACCGAGGTCACCGTTGACCACGCCGTTGTAGATTTCCTGGCTGATGCCGCCGGTCTGGATGCCTGGGGCCTGCAGGTAGTCGAGCTGGGCCTGGTTGATGCCATTGGGGACGAACGGGTTCCAGGGCACGCAGTTCGGGTCGCTGCCATCCACGACGGAGCGGCAGGTCGGCACGCCGCCGACGTCGATGACATCCAGCGCATTCTGCATGCGGCTGACGACGAAGTAGTTGAGCGTCGTCGCGTTGACCGAGGTCTCCGAGTACTGCATCGAAGCGTCGTAGCCCCAGGCTTCGTTGATCGCGCCGCGCACGCCGGCCACGATGCGGAACGAGGAGTTCGAGAACGACTGCTGCCGTCCGCCGCCCTCGACGTTGCGCCGCAGGATGTACATCGGAACGCTCGTGCCCGCGGCGATCTCCGCGGGACCGCAGCCGATCGTCGCGAGGCTGCCCTGCGGGAACAGGGGGTTGTCGCAGTTGATCGTGGCCGTGTCGCCGAAGTTGCCGCCCGGCGCGATCTGCGCCAGCGACTCGTAGTCCGAGTACATCAGCTGCGTGTAGACGTCCGCATGCTCCCCGAACTCGTAGTGGCCCATCGCCCCGAGGCTGTAACGGCGCTCCGGACGCTGGTAGTAGTTCAGCGGGCCGTAGTTGTACAGGTCATTGCTCTGCCCGTTGGTCAGCGAGTCCGTATCGCGCATGGCATTGATCGAATCAACTGTCAGCGCGTAGTAGGCCGGATCGTTCGTGGGCAGGAAGTTCGTGAACGTGCCGCCGGAATTGGTGGCCGAGCCACCGCAGGCGAAACTGTCCGTCGGGCCTGCCGCCAGGGTGCACGCTGAATAGTCGCGGTCACGCTGGAGGACGGCTTCGCTGTCGAACACCGTGGCATAGGCCGTGATGTTGCCGCGGCCGTCGCCACTGTTGACGCCGACGGTCAGCGTCAGCTCCTTGCCTTCGCCGTCGGTCACGGAGTCGGCCGGCAAAGCGAACTGCGCGGGATTGCCTTCCGCGCGGCCCGCGATGACGTCCCGGAACTTGACCTCGCCGGGCCCGCCGTAGTCGTTCTCATGCCAGTAAAAGTTGTACTGGCTGCTGACTTCCACGCCCTCGAAGTCCTTCTTCATCACGAAGTTGACGACGCCGGCCACGGCATCCGAGCCGTAGACCGCCGATGCGCCGCCGGTGAGGATGTCGACCCGCTCGATCATCGACGTCGGGATCTGGTTGATATCCGGCGCCGCGGAAGCGGCGGTCACACCGCCGTAGGGCATGCGTCGGCCGTCGATCAGGACCAGGGTGCGGGGAGACCCGAGACCGCGAAGGTTCAGGGTCGCCGTACCGGTGGCGCCATTCGATACCGTGACGTTTTGCGCCGCAAAAGCCTGCGGCAACTGGTTGACGAGGTCTTCGAC
>DATBSX010000207.1:0-12050 GCA_036559565.1 Steroidobacteraceae bacterium
AACAAGCCAAGGCGTCGCAGCAGGCGCTGGCCGAGACCTTCAAGCGCGGTATGTCGGCCTGCCTCGAATCGCGGGGTTATACGGTCAAGTAGCGGCATCGGGACCGGAGTCCCAGAACCTGCGCTCGTAACCGATTGTCACCGGCCTGCGACTGACCCGGAAACCGGGGGGCAGTAGCCTTTGACCCGTTCGCCCTTGTGGGCCAGCGGGTTTTGTCGCATGTCTATCACGCTCGACCAGGTTACCAAGCGGTATCAATCGCATCCGGTCGTCAACGACGTCTCGCTGGAGATCCGGCAGGGCGAGTTCCTGGTCCTGCTCGGACCCTCCGGCAGCGGCAAGAGCACGCTGCTGCGCGCGATCGCCGGCCTCGTCGAGGTGGACCACGGCCGCGTCTCGCTGCACGGCCGGGACGTCACCGGGGTCGCAGCCCGCGATCGCGGCGTCGGCTTCGTATTCCAGCACTACGCGCTGTTCCGCCACATGACCGTCGCGGACAACGTCGAATTCGCGCTGCGGGTGCGGCGCATCCGCCGCTCCGAGCGCATGGCGCGCCGCGCGGAGCTCCTGAAGCTGGTCGCGCTCGAGGGCATGGACGAGCGCCTGCCGACCCAGCTCTCGGGCGGGCAGCAGCAGCGCGTCGCGGTCGCCCGCGCACTCGCGCACCGGCCCGAAGTGCTACTGCTCGACGAACCGTTCGGCGCGCTCGACGCCAAGATCCGCGAGGAGCTGCGCCGCACCATCCGCCAGATCCAGCAGGAGCTCGGCGTCACGACCATCCTCGTCACGCATGACCAGGACGAGGCCTTTGCGATGGCGGACCGCATCGGCGTCATGCACCAGGGCCGACTGCTCGAAGTCGGCACGCCCGATGACCTCTACGCGCGGCCGCGCACCCGGTTCGTCGCGACCTTCCTTGGGGCCGCCAACCTCCTGCTCGGCTACCGCCACGGCGTGCAGCTGCGCTTCGAGCGGCCGGGCGCCGAGGCCGTAACGTCGCGCGAGATCGTCGCGGTCATCCGCCCCGAGGAAGTCGAGCTGAATACGACCGAGAGCCCGGAAGGTCTCACGCCTGTCGGTACGGGCGTCGTGGAAGAACTGCAATTCGCGGGCGCGACCGAACGCCTGCGCGTGCGCATGTCGGTCGATGGCCCGATGCCCGCGACGCCGGACCGCGACGATGCGGGCGGCAACAGCTGGCTGCTGGATGCCTCGCGCACCTTCCCCGAGCAGCGCGCGAATCCGCTGGCGGTCGGCCAGCAGGTGACGGTCAGCGCGCGGCGCATCCACAGCCTGCCGACGCCGATCACGAGCTTCACGGCGATCGCGCGCGAGCGCAGTGCGGCGGAAGCGCTCCGGGACACGCCATTCCTCGCGACGCTCGCCGCGCGGATGCAGACCCGCATCACGACGCGCGTCGTGCGCACCTCGAGCGCGCCGCCGGGCATGCCGGTCCTTGCGGCCGGGCCGGGCGCGCGCGCGACCGCGCTCTGGAACCTCGCGCATGGCGCCTCGCAGATCCTCGTGCTTCCGGTCGGCGCCCAGCTCCCCACGCGCATCGTCGTGCAGCCGGGCGCCGAGGCGGGCGTCGGGGCGCTCGGCGTCGCCGCGAGCCTGCTTCGCCACATCCCCGCGGAGTCGGTGCTGCTCGCGGTGCACGAAGCGACGACGCCCGACCGCGAGCGCGCCTCGCGCCTCAGGCTCCTGCTCGATGCGCGCTCCAGGGCGCTCGCCGACCACGGACTCGACCTGCGCACGGAGCTGCGCTTCGGGAATCCTGACGACGAACTCATGCGCGAACTCGCCGTGGACCCGCACTCGATGCTCGTGATCGGGCTCGACACGCTCGCCGAGGCGGAGACGGCGCGCCTGCAATCGTTGCTCGAGGGGCCGGAGCTGCGGCCCGTGCTGATCGTTCGCGCGGCCGAGGCGGCCTGAGCATGGCCGGCGGACGCTTCGTCGCTTCGAGCCCGTTGCCCGGATTCGGGCTGACATTCGGGTTCACCACGTTCTTCCTGAGTGCGGTCATCCTGCTGCCGCTCGCGGCGATGGTCATCCGGGCGCTCGGCATCCCGCTCTCCGACCTCGTCGACATGCTGCTCGATCCGCGCGCGGTCGCCTCCTACCGGCTCTCCTTCGGCGCCGCCGCGCTCGCGGCCGCAATCAACGCGGTCTTCGGCTTCATCGTCGCATGGTCGCTCGTGCGCTACGACTTCCCGGGCCGGCGCCTGCTCGACACGATGATCGACCTGCCGTTCGCGCTGCCGACCGCGGTATCCGGCATCGCGCTCGCGACCGTCTTCTCGCCGACCGGCTGGCTCGGCCAGAAACTCGCGCTCGCCGGCATCCAGGTCGCCTACACCTGGCTCGGCGTCGTCGTCGCGCTCGTGCTGATCGGCCTTCCGTTCGTCGTGCGCTCGGTGCAGCCCGCGCTGATCGAGGTGCGCAAGGAGCTCGAGGACGCCGCGGAATCTCTCGGCGCCGGCGGCTTCCACGTGTTCCGGCGCATCATCCTGCCGACCGTGTTGCCCGCGCTCGCGACGGGATTCACGCTCGCGTTCGCTCGCGGCATCGGCGAATACGGCTCGGTCGTGTTCATCTCGGGCAACCTCCCGTTCAAGACCGAGATCACGCCGCTCCTGATCGTCATCAAGCTCGAGCAGTACGACTACAATGGCGCCGCGGCGCTCGGCTTCTTCATGCTGGCGATGTCATTCGTCATGCTGTTTGCGATCAACCTGGTGCAGGGCTGGGGCCAGCGCCGCCTGGGGATCGGGGTGGGACGCTGATGGCCGCCGTCGAGAGCTGGAGCCCGGAAGGACGGCGCATGACGCCCGGGGCGAAGCTCGCTCGAACCGTGCTGCTCTTCGTCTCCTGCGCCTTCCTCGGCCTGCTGCTGCTTGCGCCGCTCGGCGCCGTGCTGGTGCAGGCCCTTGCCAAGGGGTTGGGAGCGTGGTTCGAGGCCCTGCACGACCCGGACACGATTTCCTCGATCAAGCTGACGCTCCTGACCGCCGCGATCGTGGTGCCGGCCAACACGATCTTCGGCATCTGCGCCGCCTGGGCCATCGCGCGCTTCGACTTCCGGGGCAAGAGCCTGCTCGTGACCTTGATCGACTTGCCCTTCGCGGTGTCGCCGGTCATCGCGGGCCTCGTGCTCGTGTTCATGTTCGGCGTGCAAGGCTGGTTCGGCGAGTGGCTGCTCGACCACGACATTTCGATCATCTTCGCCGTGCCGGGCATCGTGATCGCGACGATCTTCATCTCCTTCCCCTACGTCGCGCGCGAGCTGATCCCGCTCATGCAGCAGCAGGGCAGCGACGAGGAAGTTGCGGCGCTCTCGCTCGGCGCGGGCCCATGGACCACGTTCCTGCGGATCACGCTGCCGAAGATCAAGTGGGGCCTCCTGTACGGCGTGATCCTCTGTAATTCCCGCGTGATGGGGGAGTTCGGCGCCGTGTCGGTCGTCTCGGGCCACGTCCGCGGCATGACCAACACGATGCCGCTGCAGGTCGAGATCCTCTATAACGAATACAACTTCGTCGCCGCGTTCGCGGTGGCGTCCCTGCTCGCCATGCTTGCGATCCTCACCCTGGTGGCCAAGACTCTGGTGGAATGGCGATCCGGGCCTGGAGGTCATTGAGCTTGAACCCGCTGTTGCGGAAGTGGAAAGCCGCTGCGCTGCGGCTCGCCAAGCAGTGGAAGGCGGGGCTCAAGCGCCTCATCGCGCGGCCGCGTTCCCTCGAACGGCTCCTGCTGTTCACGATCGCGGGCATCGTCCTCTTCTCCATCGTCGCGATCGCGCTGACCTCGCTCGGCCTGCTGCGCAGCCAGGCCCAGGAGCAGGCGCTCTCGAGCGTGCGCGCCGCGGCGCACCAGACGCGCTACGAGATCCGCCGTGTCGGCGAGGACACGGTGACGGCGGCGCGCCTGCTCGCCTCGCGCCCGACGCTGGCGCGCCTCGTGCAGGAGTCGAACACGCTGCAACTGCAGCTCGTGCTGCGCCGTTTCTGCGAGACCGCGGGGCTCGACGGCTGCGCGCTCTTCCACGACACCGAGCTGGTCGCGGCGGCGGGCACCCAGATCCCCTGGCAGCAGGCCTTCGAAGCCTCTGCCGAACAGGGCGAAGGCTTCATGATCGCGAGCCGCGAGCGCGGACCGGCCGGGGCGCTCGTCCCGATTCCCGGATTGCCTGGCGGCCGCATCCTGACCATCCGCATGCTCGACGACCGGCTCGCCAATGAGCTCTCGCGGCAGGTCGGTGTCGAGATCCATCTCCTGCCCGTCACGGCCTGGCTCGAATCGGTAGAACCCGCGTACCGCGACATGCACTCGGAGGCGCTCGCGACCGGCGACATCGCGGTCGCGCCGATCCCCGCGCGCAACCAGTTCGCCGCGAGCCTGCCGCTTTTCGCCTCGACGGGTGAAGCCATCCTGCTCATCGAGGCGCGGCTCCCCGCCGAGCAGGTCGCGGGCGCGGTCTCGAGCTTCGTGCGACGGCTTGCCTTCGTCACGCTCCTGCTCACGCTGGTCGCGCTCTTCGTGTCGCTCGTGCTCGCGCGCCGCATCGGCGCGCCACTCCAGGCGCTGGCCACTTCCGCGGAACGCCTCGGCCAGGGCGATTTCTCCTCCTCGATCCCGGCCCAGGGCACGCAGGAAGTCGAGGCGCTCGCGCGCACGATGGAGGACATGCGGCGCAACCTCATGGACCTGACCGCGACGCTGCGCCATCGCGAAGCCGAGGCCCAGGCCGTGCTGCAGGGCGTGGTCGAGGGCGTCTACGCCGTGGATGTCGACCGGCGCATCCGTTACCTGAACCCGCAGGCCGCGAAAATGCTCGGTGCGCCCGCGCCCGACCTCATCGGCAAGTTCTGCGGCGACGTGCTGAAGCCGCGCGACGTGAACGGCCGCCGGCCCTGCGACTTCTGCTGCCCGATCTACACGGCGCGCGACGACGGCAAGGCGCAGGCGACGGAATACCTCGAAGCGGGCGGCACGCCGCGGACCGTCGTCATCACGAGCGCCGCGCCGAGCGCGGGCCTGCAGGTGCAGGTCCTGCGCGACGAGACCGAGCTCGAGGCCGTGCGTCGCGCGCGCGACTCCGTGCTCGCGAACATCTCGCACGAATTCCGGACGCCGCTCGCCGCGCAGCTCGCCTCGGTCGAGCTGATGCTGGACGGTCTCGACACCATGCCGCGCGACCGGCTCGGGGAGCTGCTCGAAGCGCTGCAGCGCGGGACGCTGCGCCTCACGCGCCTGATCGACAACCTGCTGGAGAGCGTCCGCATCGAGTCTGGCCAGCTCGGCATTCGGCGCCAGCCTGTCGCACTCGCCCAGGTCGTGGAGGACGCCGAGGATCTCGTCGGCGGCCTGCTCACGCAGCGGCGGCAGGTTCTGCGCGTGGCGTTGCCGGAAGACCTGCCGACGATCACGGGCGATGCGCCGAGGCTCACGCAGGTCGTCACGAATCTCCTCGCCAACGCGAGCAAGTTCGGCCCCGAGGACAGCGAGATCTCGGTCGGCGCCGCGGCGGTCGCGGGGCAGAAGATCGAGCTCTGGGTCGCGGACGCCGGGCCCGGCGCGCCGGAACTCGAGGGCAGCTCGATCTTCGAGCGCTTCTACCGCGCCGCGGACCAGGAGCCCGACCCGAAAGGCCTCGGCCTCGGCCTGTGGATCGTGAAGTCCATCGTCGAGCGCCACGGCGGTGAAGTCCGCGCGGCGCGCACGCCGGCGGGACTCACGCGGTTCACGGTCACGCTGCCGCTGGTGGCGCAAGCCCCATGAAGCTCCTGGTCGTCGACGACGATCCGGACCTCGCGGCGCTCGTCGCGTTCGCGCTGACGAATGCCGGCTATTCCGTCGTCAAGGCGGGAGACACGACCGAGGCGTTGCGCGTCTTCGACGCGGAACTCCCGAATCTCGTCATCCTCGACATCAACCTGCCCTCCGGCAGCGGCTTCGACGTCTGCAAGAACATACGCGGCCGCTCGGCCGTGCCGATCATGATGCTGACGGCGCGCGGCGAAGAGGAGGACCTGGTGCGGGCCCTCGAGCTCGGCGCCGACGACTACCTGACCAAGCCCTTCAGCCCGCGCACGCTCCTCGCCCGCGTCAAGGCGCTGCTGCGCCGCTCCGGCATCGAGGCCGGGGACAAGGTGGAAGCCGGGCAGGTGTCGCTCGACCTCGAGGCCCATGCGATCTCGATCGCGGGGGCCGCGCCGATCCGCCTCACGCGGCTCGAGACGCGGCTGTTGCAGATCCTCGTGGCACAGGCGGGACACGTCGTCTCGGCCGAGCGGCTGCTCGCGCACGTCTGGGGTCATCGGGGGAGCGGAGACCGGCAGCTGCTGAAGCAGCTGGTGCACCGGCTCCGGCAGAAACTCGAGAGAGATCCCGCCGGAGTCGATTTGCTGCACACCGAGTCAGGCATCGGCTATCGCCTGAAAGCCTGACGCTGACTCTTACTTCTTCGCGTAGATCTGGTCGAACAGGCCGCCGTCGGCGAAGTGCTTCTCCTGCGCTTTCGCCCAGCCGCCGAAATCCGCGATCGTCACCATCTTCACGTCCGGGAAGGTGGCGGCGTACTTCTTCAGCACGGCCTCGTTCCGCGGGCGGTAGTAGTTCTTCGCGATGATCTCCTGCGCTTCCGGCGAGTACAGGTACTCGAGGTAAGCGCGCGCGAGGTCCGTCGTCTTGTGCCGCAGGGTCACGCGGTCCACCACGGCGACCGGCGGCTCGGCGAGGATGCTGAGCGAGGGCACGACGATCTCGAACTTGTCCTTGCCAAGCTCGTTGACGGCCAGGTGTGCCTCGTTTTCCCAGGCGATCAGGACGTCGCCGATCCCGCGTTGCGCGAACGTCGTCGTCGAGCCGCGGGCTCCCGTATCGAGTACCGGCACGTTCCGGTAGAGCTTGCCGAGGAAATCCGCGGCTGTCGCCTCGCTGCCGCCCGGCTGCTTGAGCGCCCACGCATAGGCCGCCAGGTGGTTCCAGCGCGCGCCGCCCGAGGTCTTCGGGTTGGGCGTGATGACCGAGACGCCGGGCCGCGCGAGGTCGCCCCAGTCCTTGATCTTCTTGGGGTTGCCCTTGCGGACGAGGAACACGATCGTAGACGTGTACGGCGCACTGTTGTTCGGCAACCGCGTCTGCCAGTTCGCCGGCAGCAGCTTGCCCTGCTTCGCGAGCGCGTCGATGTCGTAGGCGAGCGCGAGCGTCACGACGTCGGCCTGCAGGCCGTCGATGACCGTGCGCGCCTGCTTGCCGGAGCCGCCGTGCGATTGCTTGACCTCGATGACCTGGCCGGTCTTCTGCTTCCAGTGCGCGATGAACGCGGCGTTGTAGTCCGCGTACAGCTCGCGGGTCGGGTCATACGAAACGTTCAACAGCGTGGTTTCGGCCGCGCCGGCGCTCGCGACGAACAACATCGCGGCGGCCGCGACGCCGGCGATCCGGCTCCATGCACTGCGGGTCTTCATGATTCCATTCTCCATGTTCAGAAACCGATCGCGAGGCGGAGCTGGTAGGCGTCCTCGTCCCTGCGATCCGCGCCGGCGGCGGCGCCGCCCTCGAAGGTCGTGTGCTCGATGTCGAGCAGCCACTTCACGTTCTCGTTCAGGTACCAGTTTAGGCCAATACCGTACGAGTCGGCCGCGCTCGCGGACACCGCCGGGTCGGCGTACGAATCCGCGCCGCCGCCGAAGGCGTTGTCGTCGACGTGCAACTGCTGCACGCGGGCCTTGATTTCGAATGCGCCCCAGGTGCCCTCGCTCGGGGAGAAGCGCGCCTTCGGCTGGAAGCCCTTGAAAGCGGCTTCTTCGCCAGTCAGGAACCAGGACACCGCGAACTGCCAGGCGTTCGTGTCCACCGTCGTCGAGCGGAATCCGCCCGGGGAGGCACGCGAGACGTCCTGCGAGACCTCGGTGTACTCGCCGAGGACGCCGAGGCTGCCGACGTACCAGTACGCCTGCGGCGCGATGCGGATGCGCTCGCCGTCCGCGATCGTCGCCGCGGTCGTGCCGGCGGTGCGGAAGCGGAAGAACGTCGACTGGCCGGGCGTGCGGAACGCGGGCAGGAGCGGCTGCGTCGCCGTGCCGACCTGGTCCGTGTAGGAACCGGCAATGCCGAAGCCGAGGCCGCGGACGATGAAGCTGTCGCTCTCCGCGAACGGCTGCGTGAAGAGGCGCAGCGCATATTCCTTGTCGTCGTTGATGTCGAGGTCCGTAAAAGTCTCGCTGCTGCCGCCGTCATTGCTGCCGTTCAGGTAGGCGGCCTGGTACGAGAAGCGCCCGCCCCCGAATTCGCCGCCCAGCTGCAGGCCGAGGTCGCGGTTCGTCACGAGGCTCGTCGGGAAGCCGCGCTGCACCCAGCGCATGTCATTCGCCGACTGCAGGCGCTCGAGGCCGATCGGCGCCTTGAACTTGCCGAGCTGGACCTGCGCGCCCGGCTTGAAGCGGGCATTGACGTAGGCGTCCTGGATGACCGTCCGGCCCTGGCCGAAGTCGGGCATGAACTTGAAGTCGTAGATGTTGGCGAAGGTGCCCTCGATCGTCGGGCGCACGCGGGTCGCGACGAAGGTGTCGAACGTGCCGCCCGGGTCCGTCCCGGAGATGCTGCGGTAGTCGAGGTGCAAAGTGCCGCGGAGGCGAATCTGGTTCTTGCCGTCGGCCGACTTCAGGCTGAAGCCTTTCGGGCCCGCGGTGACGACCGGCGTCGCTTCTTTCGCGGCCGCCGCCGCTTCATCACCGATCTCGAGCTTGCGCTCGAGCGTCTTGATCTTCTGGTCCTGTTCCTCGATGCGCTGAAGCAGCTCTTCGTTCGTCACTTGCGCCTGCGCGGCGAGCGGTGCGGCGAGCAAGGTCGCCACGACAGCGGCGCGCAGGATTCTGTTGTTGCCCATGAGATTCGCGGAGCTCCAAGTCCTGTGTCAGGTTCGGAGGCCATGCTAGGGAGCGGTGGTTATCGCGTCAGTCGGTGGGCGGTGACGATTCGGTCACAATCCGGCTGGCGCGCGGCTCAATGCAGCTGCACGCCGCCTTCTTCCCGGTTCAGCCGGCGCAGTTGCTCGCCCAGCGCATCGACATTGGCCTCGGTCGCAGCCAGCGCGACCTGCCTTTCGGGCGGCAACCATCGGCGGGATTCGCTGCGCAGCAGGCCATTCTGCTGTCGCCACTGCCCGGCCTGCCGGTTGCTCTCCTCGCTCAGCGCTTCCCGCTCTTCGAATTGCGGCAGGCCATAGCCGGCGCCCGGCAACAGCGTCGCCGGGCGGCCGAGGATGCCCTCGAGGCGCAGGACATCCTGCAGGGCGACGAGCGCATCCGCCGCGCTCTCGCGCCGGTTGGCGTCGCGGCCCAGGAAGAGCCGTTTGAGGTCATCTCGCGCCAGCAGTTCCTGGCGGCGCAGAGCCGCCTGCTCCAGCAGCAAGAGCGCGGCGCTCGTGCGCAGGTCCGCGCGTGTGAGCCACGGCGTGCGTTTCCCCGCCGGCAGGTCCAGCCAGTCCTGCACCCGCTTTTGCGGAAGCGGTAACGCCTGGCGCGCCACGTCGAACATCGCCTGGTAGCGCGCGCTCAGGGCATCGAAGCGATAACCCAGCCGCAGGGCTTCGTCGCGATCCTCGAGCACCGAGTCATCCGCGATGCCGGCACGCTCGAGCCGGTGCAGCAAGCCGTTCGGCGTGATGCTGGACAGGTGCTCGCCGGCGAGCCGCGGCACGCCGTCGTGCAGCAGCTTGAAGGTCTCCACGGCACAGTTGTTGCTGAGAAAGTAGTACCGGCCGTCGTAGCTCCAGTGCAGCCGCGCAGTGCGTTCCAGCAGGGCGGCGATCTCGGCCGGGTCCAGCTGCAACGGGATCGAATGCAGGCCGCGCAGCTCCACGCGCGTGTACTCGTCGATCACCTGCGCGAGCGGCAGCACGAACAGGCGCGAGGGGTAGGAACCCGTCAGGCCGCGCCAGCTCGAGACCTGCACGTCGCCGACGAACGCGCGGAACGACAGCACCTGGTGGTATTGCAGGTCCAGCCGGCAATCAGGGCCGCGCGCGCGGCCCGGCGCGCAGATCACCAGCCGCAGCATGCTGTGGCCCCAGTGGCTCATCGGCCGCTCGTTGCCTTCGGCGAACAGGTAGTCGACGGCGTAGACGCGCCCGGGGTCGAGCTGCAGCAGCGGCGGAAGCTCCGCATCGTCGCCGGCCTGCAGGTAAACGAAGCCGGGCGCGCAGGGAGCCTGCGGCGGCTCGCCACCGAAATGCGCGGCGAAGTAGTGGTACAGGGCCGGCCGGCGGCAGGCGTAAGCCGGGTCCAGCAGGAAATATTCCAGATTCACGGCGACGAACTCGACCGGGCTCGCCAGTTCGTAGCCGTCCGGGCTGCGGTCGCTGAAGGCGTTGTGCGAGCCGCGAAAGCCGAGTCGCATCGGGCTGACCTGCCAGCCGGCGAGGTCGAGCAGGCGTGGATCGCGCGACAGCCCGCCTTGAGGCGTGCGGTCGTAGAAATGCGCGAGTTCGTGGATGACGGCGGCGAGCGCCGCGCGCGTGGCCGGATCCTCGATGCCCGCATCCGGGGTGCGCGCCATCCAGCCGTCGAGCAGTGCGCGGTTCAGCAGCAGCCGCGCCTTGGCACGGCCGCGGACCTCGGCGGGCAGGTCGTCACGCCATTCGACGTCAATTCGCCGGTCCAGCGCGTCCGACCAGGCGGCGGGCAGGCGCTGGACTGCGTCAGCCAGGATTTCCCGCGTCGCTTCGATCTGCGCCGGTGTCAGCGAATCGTCGACCGGCTGCAGCTGCAGTGCCTGCGCCGGTCCGGTGCAGGCCAGCAGGCACAGCGTCGGCCACGGCCACGCTGTCCGCCGCCGGCGCCCGAGGCTCACAACGCCAGGATGGCCTTCGCGAGCTGCATGTCGCTTGCGCGCTCGGCGCCTGCATCGCGCTCACGCAGGTGCCGCAACGCCGCTTCCAGCTGGGCCCCGCGGATGCGCCCGTCGCTGGCGACGAAGCTGGCGGCGTCATCGCGGGCCTGCAGCACGACCTTGTCGTTGCCGGACGTGCTGTGGGACGAGGCCGAAGAACCGGCGGCTGAACTGCCGGCGGAGGTGGCGGCGAAGCTGCCGGCCATGGCCGGCGATATCGAACAGGCCAGCAGGGCGAGGATCAGGGTTGCTCGAATCATGGGGTTATCTCGCTTATGAATGAGTTCGCATCTTAACTAGGTCATTTGCCGATGCAGAAAGTTGCGAAGACCGCCCCGAGCAGCGCGTCGCTCGAGACCTCGCCCGTGATCTCGCCGAGCGCCAGGTGCGCCTGCCGGAGTTCCTCCGCCACCAGTTCGAACGCGGCGCGCTCACCGAGGCGGCCCTGCGCGACCTCGAACAGGCTCTGTGCCCGGGCGAGCGCGTCGAGGTGCCGCCGGCGCGCCGACCAGGCGCCGCTCTCCGACTGGTAGCCCGCGGCGGACTTCAGCTGCTCGCGGAGCGTGTCCATGCCGGCGCCCGTCAGAGCCGACATGGCGATCGCCGGCCGGTCCTCAAGCACGGGCACGGGCCGCGCGTCCGGCAGGTCGACCTTGTTCCAGACGACGAGCGTCGTGGTGCCGCCGGGCAGCGTCGCCTGCTCGCCCGCGGCAAAGCCGAGCGTCGCGTCCACCACGTAGAGCACGAGGTCCGCGCGGCTCATCTCCATGCGCGCGCGCCGGACGCCCTCGATCTCGATCACGTCGTCGGTGTCGCGAAGGCCGGCGGTATCCACCACGTGGATGGGCAGGCCGTCCACGTCGATGCGCTCGCGCAGGAGGTCGCGCGTCGTGCCCGGAATCGCGGTCACGATCGCCGCGTCGAATCCGGCAAGCGCGTTCAGGAGGCTGGATTTGCCCGCGTTCGGCCGGCCCGCGATCACGACGTGCAGGCCGTCGCGCAGCGCCCGCCCCTGGCGCACGGTCTCCGCGATCGCCGCGAACTGGGCGTTGATCTCCGCCAGCCGGTCGCGCACCTGTGGCGTCGCGAGGAATTCCGCGTCCTCGTCCGGAAAATCGATCGCGGCTTCGACGAAAGCGCGGAGTTCCATT
>DATBSX010000208.1:0-5811 GCA_036559565.1 Steroidobacteraceae bacterium
CGGGAAAGAGCTCGATGACTTCGGTCAGCACGTCCTCGAGGAACGTGAACGTCGAATCGTCGACATTGAAGAGGTAGTCGTGCACGCCCCAGTCCGGCGACACCGGCGGCGGCGCGCCTCCGGTGCCGAGTTCGGGATAGCTCGCGATCGCGGCCTGCGCATGGCCGGGCATCTCGATCTCCGGCACGATCGTCACGAATCGTGCCGCAGCGTAACCGACGATGTCCCGCACTTCCTGCTGCGTGTAATAGCCGCCATAGGTCGGGCGGCGCCCGGTGGCGGGATCCGGCGCGAGCGGCCAGGCCGCGCCCGCGGGAATTCGCCATGCGCCGACTTGGGTGAGACGCGGGTACTTCTTGATCTCGAGCCGCCAGCCCTGGTCGTCCGTCAGGTGCCAGTGCAGGACGTTGAGCTTGTGCAGCGCCATGGCATCGATGAGCCGCTTGATGAAGTCAGGCGGCTGGTAATGGCGCGCGGAGTCGAGCATGAGCCCGCGCCAGGCAAAGCGCGGCGCATCGGACATGTGCAGTGCCGGAATATCCGCGGTACCGCGGTCCGCGGCGTCCGCCGTCGCGAGCTGCCACAGTGTGACCGCACCATAGAAAAGACCCCGCGGGTCCGCGGCGCGGATATCGATGCCCGCCGGCGTGACGTCGAGCTCATAGGATTCGGCCGACGGGCCGGCATGCCCGCCGAGCACGAGGCGCACACCGGCAGAGGCGGCCGGCGCATCTCCAACCGCGAGCCGGATGCCGCGCGTGCGCGCGATCATGTCGGCGAGGTAAACCGCGATGGGCGTGGCGCGCGGGTCGGGTGCGAAGATGCGCATGCCGTCCGCGAGCCGGAATTCGCCGCGCTCCATGTCGACCGACGCGGGCCGGGGCATGACCTGAAGCAGTGTGCCCGCCGGCGCGCGCGAGGCATCGCCGCAAGCAGCGGGCGCCGCCAGACAGGCGAGTGCAAAGGCTGCATAATGCCGCGCGACTGTCATCTCAGCATCCCGGACGGCGCACAGAAAAGATGTCCCAGGCGATTGAACCCACGGCCGCGGGCGTGCGCGACGCAATCGGGCGCGGGGACGTCGCGGGAGCGGCGAAGGCGCTGACGGACATCATTGCGAGCGATCGCCGCGCTGACTGGGCCTTCATCGATCTTATCACCCTGCTCGCGGGCCACGGCAGGCACGCCGACGCGCTCGCGCTCGCGCGCCGCGCCATTGTCGCCCACCCCGGCAATGCCATCCTGCACGACCAGTTTGGCACGCTCCTGTCCGAGGCGAATGACTTGCCCGCCGGCGAATGGCACTTCCGACGCGCGCTCGAGCTGGGCGGCCCAAAGGCGGCGCCGCTTGCAAACCTCGCACTCAACCTGATGCAGCAGGGGCATACGGCCGAATCGGAATCCGCCTTTGTGGAGGCGGATCGCCTCGCGCCGCGCACGCTGCGAATCCTCGCGCACTGGTCGAAGCTCCGGGAAGTGCAGGGCGACCTCGCGGGTGCGGAGCGGCTGCTCGACGCGGCCCAGCAAGCTTCCTCGCCCGACGCCGTCAACCTGCTGCGCGCGCAATACCTGTCGCGGTCCGGTCGCGACGCCGAAGCCCTCGCCATCCTCGAGGCGGCGCCGGCGATGAATGGCGACGGCCTGCTCGAGCGCGGCCGGCTCCATGAACGGGCAGGGCGTCATGCCGAGGCCTGGGCCGACTACGTGGAAGGCAAACGCAAGCTCGCGGCCGAGGCGGGCGGCGTCACTTACGATGCCGCGGGCGTCGCCGCGTTCTATCGTTCGATGCTGGACTTCTTCAGCGCCACACGGCTGGAGCAATTGCCGCGCGCGGGCCGGCGCACGGACGTGCCGCAGCCGATTTTCATCCTGGGCGCGCCGCGCTCCGGGACCACGCTGATCGAGCAGGTGCTCGCCTCTCACGGCGCGATCCGGGCGGGCGGCGAGCGGCCCTGGCTCGGCGAGCTGCGCCGCGTGGCGCAGCGTTTCTGCGCCGATGCGGGCGGTTTCCCGGGCTGCCTCGCAAGCGCCGGGGCTGCGGACGAGCGCCATCTGGCCGCCGTGCTTCGCGATTACTACCTGGCGCGTGCAGAAGCGGCGGGCCTTCTGGCCGCAGGTGCGCGCTTCTTCACGGACAAGATGCCGTTCAACGAGATGTTCCTGCCGCTCCTGCTGATCGCGTTTCCCGAGGCGAAGCTCATCCTGATGCGGCGCGACGCACGCGACGTCGCGGTCTCGATGCTGTCGAACCACCTCTCGCACGGATTCAACTGCGCCTATCGGATCGAAGACATCGTGCGCCACCTCGCCGCCACCCATGAGCTCGTCGCCTCCTACGTGCTCGAACTGCGGCCACCGCTGCTCGTGCTCGGCTATGAGGCGTTCGTGGCGGACCAGGAGGGCGAAACGCGGCGCCTGCTCGCGCACCTCGGCCTGCCGTTCGAGGACAGCTGCCTTCTATTCCACGAGAAACGGCGCTACGCGCCGACGCCGAGCTATGCGCGGGTCGGGGAAAAACTGAACGACCGCTCGATTGGGCGCTGGCGGCATTTTGCGGGCGAACTCGCGCCCCACCTCGGACCGCTCGAGACCGCCCTCACGGCGGGTGGCTACCCGCCGTGAGGGGTGATGCTCAGAACTTGAATCGCGCGCCGGCGAAGTAGATCCGTCCGTTGTCGTAGACCGCGCGTGGCCGGAACGAGTCGGTCGCGAACTGCACGATCTCCTCGTTCGTCAGGTTCACGCCGTCGAATGTCAGTGCCAGGTGATCCGTGATGTTGACGCTGACGGAGGCGTCGAGCGACTTCAGGTCGTCCTGGTTCAACTGCGTCGAACGGTCGAAGGTCACGAAGAACTCCGAGCGGTACGTGTAGGCGAGGCGGGCGCTCACGCGTTCGTTCTCGAAGTACGCGGCCAGGTTGTACGAGTTTTCCGAATTGCCCGGGATCGGGTCGCCGTTGTTGGCCTCGGCGTTCGAGTACGTGTAGTTCGCCTGCACGCCAAAGCCGCCGGCGATCGGCCAGGTGATGGCGAACTCCGCGCCGTAGATGCGGCCGCCGCCACCGTTGGTGCGCTGGTTGATCAGGAACGGGCATTGCCAGGTCGTAGGGCCGGTCTGCGTACATGCCGTGGCCGGCTGGGTCGCCGATTCCACGGGGAAGTCGAGTGTCACCGGACTGTCGGTGATGAAGGACTCGATGTCCTTGTAGTAGAGGCCGAGGGCAATGATTGAATTGTTGTCCGGGTACCACTCGATCGCCAGGTCAGCCTGGTTCGCGCGATACGGGTCGAGATCCGGGTTGCCGGACGTGCCCGTCAGCGCGCCCGGGTTCAGGCTCGCGCGCGGCGCGATGTCGGTGAAGTCGGGCCGCGTCATCACGCGCGCCGCGGTGAAGCGAAGCTTCGTGTCGTCCGTGAGGTCGTAGGCGAGGTTGAGGCTCGGCAGAATGTCGTCGTAATCGTGGTTGACGCTGATCTTGTCGTAATTGCCGAACGCATTCGGGATCGAGCCGGTCGGACTCACGACGTTGCCGCGCGACGTCTGTTCCGTCATGACGTAGCGGATGCCGAGGTTGCCGTGCCACTTGCCGGAATCGATCTTGCCCATGATGTAGCCGGCATACGCATTCTCGGAGACGCTGAAGTTCTGCTGCGGATACGGGATGCGCCCGGGGCCGGCGGCGAGGTTGGCGAACAGGAAGTCCGAGGTTGCGCCGCGGTTGATCTGCCAGTACTCGTCGAGCGTGCCCGGCGAGGAAATCCCGTCGAGGAAGTCGCCAGGCGTCGGCGAGCCGGCGAAGACGGAGGTCGGCGTGGTGTTGATCGGAACGTGGAATCCGCCATATGTCGTCGCATTGAAGTTCAGCGAGCGGTCGTGGTCTGTGTACTTGGCGCCGACCTCGATTTCCTTGAACGCGCCCCAGTCGACCGCGCGCGACGCGTCGGTGTAGAAATACGCTTCGTCGTCGCTATTCAGGATCTGGTGCAGCGAGCTGAAGATGAACTGCATGTCGGCCGGGACGGTCGGGTCCACATTCTCGAACTGGACGCTCGGCGTGTGGCCGCGCAGGTCGTAGGTGAAGGCTGCGGGCGCGCCGAATTCGACGAAGGGCTGCGCGTCGGTGTCGCCGCTTGCGCGGGTGTAGCCCACCTTGAAGTGCAGTCTCCAGTCGCCGACCTCGTTGACCACGGTATCGAGCGAATAATCGCTGGATTTCGCCGTCGCGAAGCGGTTGATCGCGTCGTAGACGGCGCCGAAGTCCGCCGTCCCGTCGCCGACGGAGGCGATGCGTCCCGCGACCGCCGTGTCCCCCTCGAGCGTCGTATTCGTCAACGTGCCCCCGTTGCCGATCGCGCGGACACCCCAGGCGAGGAAGTTCTCGTTGAGGTTGTCGGCGTCGAATTCCGAGTACAGCGCCGTCAGGTTGAACTCGAGCCGGTCGCTCGGGCGGAACTGGATTCCGATATTTCCGCCGGCCCGGACGCGGTCCTGCTGGAACAGCGCCGAACCGATGAGTGAGGGTGCGAGCACGTTGGTGACGCCCGGGCCCGGATCGGTATCCACCGGGAAGTAGCCCAGCACTTCGACGCCGTCGCGGCGGATCTTGCGCTGCTGGTAGGTGCCGGAGAGCAGGATGCCGAGATTTTCGGCCTGGTTCTTCCAGCTGAACAGCAGGTTCGCCTGCGGCGTCGTCTCGTCGGCGAGGTCGGTGTAGGCCATCTGCGCCGAGCCGTAGAAGGCCATCGAATCGAGGTCGAGCGGGTTGCGCGTGATGACGTTGATCGTGCCGCCGATGCCGCCTTCCTCGAAGGAGGCCTGCGAGCTCTTGTGCACTTCGACGCTGCCGATGATGTCGGCGGGCAGCATCAGGTAGTTGAAGCTGCGGGTCGTGTTGAGCTGGTCCAGGATGAACCAGTCCGCGGTGGCGAGGCCGTGCCCGTTCAGCAGCGTACGCGTGAGGTTTGGCGCCGTGCCGCGCAGGCTCACGCGTTCGCCCTCGCCGAATTCCTTGTTGATGACGACGCCCGGTACCCGCGACAGGGATTCCGCGACGTTCTTGTCGGGGAACTTGCCGACGTCCTCGGCCGTGATCACCTCGACGACGGTCGCCGAGTCGCGCTTGCGCGCCATCGACTGCGCGAGGCTCGCGCGGATGCCGGTGACGACGACTTCGTCGAGCGTCGCCTGCTGTGCCTGCACCGCGCCCGCGCCTCCGTACAGGGCGATGGCCACGGCACCCGCGAGTGCACGCCGGGAAAGTGTGGTGTTACGCGTTGCGGTGCTCTTGCTCATGGCGTCGTTTTCCCCCGAGTGAACGCTTTTGAAACCAGCCCACGCCGCCGCCTGGGCGGACGTGCGCAACCAATGTAAGTCCACTCTAATACCACTAAGTGCGAAATACCAGTCCTTTATAAGACCAGTCCGGATACGATGTAACTGCCTATTTGCTTTATAAATAGCGATGCAAACGACAAATTGTCGTGCCAAGTGGTATTGATTTGGTTATATTGAGGACCCGCTCAGGGAGTCTCGATGAGCCGCTTGCCCAAGAATCTTGGCCGTCTCGACAAGAAAAACGGCCAGCCGCTCTACCAGCAGCTCGAGCGCCTTCTCAAGGGCGCGATCGAGCGCAACGTCATCGGCCCGAACGACGCCTTGCCTCCCGAGCGCGATCTGGCATCCGAGCTCGACGTTTCGCGCATTACCGTGCGCAAGGCGATCGACGGACTCGTCGCCGAAGGCTTGCTCGTGCGGCGCCAGGGTTCCGGCACCTTCGTGAAGGCGCGCGTCGAGAAGAATTTCTCGCAGCT
>DATBSX010000209.1:0-6241 GCA_036559565.1 Steroidobacteraceae bacterium
CGGATGCGCACGGGATTCCCTCAGGCGGCGCTGGGCGCCCGCCGGGCGGGCCGCAGGTCCCACAGCTTCTCGAGCCCGTAAAACTCGCGGATGCGCGGCAGCATGACGTGAACGATGAGGTCCTGCAGGTCCACGAGCACCCACTCGCCCTCCTTCTTGCCCTCGACGCCGTAGGTTCGATGACCTGCCTCGCGGCAGCGCTCGATCAGGCGGTCCGCGATGGACTTCACGTGCCGGTCCGAGTTGCCGGTCGCGACGATCATCGTGTCGGTGACGACCGTGAGCTTTCTCACGTCGAGCACTTTCACGTTGACGGCTTTCATGTCTTCGAGCGCGGCGATGGCGATTTTCGTCAGGCTGCCAGGTCCGGTCCTGGTCTTCTTGGCGGCGGGAGCGGTGCGTTTTTTCTTCGGTCTCGTGGCGGTCATTCCTTAGTTACCTGGCCGGGCGTAACTGCCCGTGGCAAGGATGATCCTACGCGCTGCCTCGGGCATCAAGTAGCGTGGATCGCGGCCCGCCGCGATGACCGCGCGCACGGCGCTCGAGGAGAGGTCAAGCTGCGTGTTTTCGCTCACGTGGACGAGGCCGGCGGGCGACGCGGCGAGCTGCGCCGGGTCGTCGCAGCGATGATCCCGCAGGAGCCGGGCCGCCAATCCCTCTCCCGGCGACGCCGAATTGGGGCGCCGCGCGATCACGACGTGCGCGAACGCGAGGAGCTCCCCCGCGCGATGCCAGCGCTCGATGCCCGCGAAAGCGTCCATGCCCATGATCAGCACGATCGGCTGCGGGCCGCGCTCGGCACGCAGCGCCTCCAGCGTCAGGATCGTGTAGGACGGGCCCGCGCGCCGCAGTTCGCGGTCATCCACGAAGAATCGCGGATCGTCGCCGACCGCGGCGCGCACCATCGCGAGGCGCGTCCTGGCATCCGCAAGCGGTGCCGCGCGATGCGGCGGATCGCCGGCCGGCACGAAGGCGACCGCCTCGAGGCCGAGCAACTCGTGCAGCTCGTGGGCTGTGCGCAGGTGGCCGAAATGAATCGGGTCGAACATCCCGCCGAACACGCCGATCGGGCGCACGGGAGAAGCGCCGGCTCAGCCGCGCGGCTGCGCGGACGCGTGCTTCGCGCCCGCGATATCGGCGACGAGCGCGGTCAGCGACGTCCACGGGTCGCCGCCCCCCTTGCCTGCCTGGCCCTTGAACTGGCGGTCGATGTGCGCCGCCGCGACAAACCACGGCCCGATCGACTGGCGCGCGGTGCGCTCCGCCGCGCGCGAAACGAGTTCCGCGTGGCGCTCGGCATTGGCGCCCCAGGCTTTTTTCTGGTTGCCGTTTCGTGCGTCGGCGAGCGCGCGCAACTCGCGGCAAAGCGCCCACAGGATGAGCGGCGGCTCGGCACCCTCGGCACGCAGGCCCGCAAGAATCCGCAGCGTACGCGGCGCATCGCCTTCGAGCGCGGCCTCGCCGAGCTGGTAAACGCTGTACCGCGCGCTGTTGGCGACGGCCGCTTCCATGGCGTCCAGCGAGACGCGTCCGCCCGGCGTCAGGAGTGCGAGTTTCTCGAGCTCCTGCTGTGCGGCGAGCAGGTTGCCCTCGACGCGCTCCGCGAGGAACTCCGCCGCGCCGGGCTCCAGCGTCAGGCCGACCTTCGACGCGCGCTGTGAAATCCACTGCGGGAGCTTCCCGATCTCGACTGGCGTCGACTGCACGAAAACGCCGTGCTTCTCGAACGCCTTGAGCCAGGCACTCGCCCACGTTTCCCGTTCCGGTTTGGTCGTGATCACGAGCACCAGGTTGTCCGGCCCGGGATCCGCCGCGAGCGCGGCGAGCGCGGCGCCGCCCTCCTTGCCCGGCCGCGCCGATGGCATGCGTATTTCGAGGATGCGGCGCTCCGAAAAGAGCGAGAGCGAATGGCTCGCCGTCGTCACCTCGGACCAGTCGAAGCTCCGGTCCGTGACGAAAAGGTCCCGGCCGGTGAATCCTTCCTTGCGCGCCCGGGCGCGGACGAGGTCGGCCGCCTCGCCGGTCAGCAGCGGCTCATCGCCGGCGATGAGCCAGACGGGCGCGAGTCCCTTTTCCAGCACGCGGGCGACCTGGTCGGTGAAGGTGCGCATGGCCGATCAATTGTAGCCATCGTCGAGCGAGAGGCCGCGCGCACGCAGCGCGGCAATCATTGCGGCCTTTGGAGCCGAGCCGCCGCAGCCCGCCAGAACGGGTGCGCCCCACATACAAAACTTTCGCAGCCATGGCGTCACGCGCAAAGTGGCCCGATGGTAGTGCGAATGATTCGCGTTCACAATGGCGGGATCACGGCCCTTGTGCGATAGTCGGAGTCGCTTGATTCGCACCATTTTCATCGCCATCGCCCTGCTCGCCGTCGCGCCGGCCGTGCGCGCGGAGGAGTTGACGCAGTTCCAGGTGGGCCTGAACGGCGGCTATCGCATGGGCGGCAGCCTCGAGGACGAGGACACCGGCGACGATCGCGACCTCGATGAAGCGAGCAGCTTCGCCGTATCGCTGGAACTTCGTTACCGCAAGGGCGACGACCGCTTCTACCAGCTCTGGTATTCGCACCAGTCGTCCAGCGTCAACGACGGCACGGCGTCGCATGGCGTCGACGTCGAATACCTGCACCTCGGCGGCACCCTGCCCTTCGGCGGCTGGGAGCACGCGCAGCCCTATTTCGCGGCGGGCCTCGGCGCAACCCGGTTTTCGTCCTCCGCGCCTGGCGCGGACGACGTCACGCGGTTCTCCGGCTCGATGGCTTTCGGCCTCGAGGTGCCGCTCGCGAGGAACGCGGCGATCCGGCTCGAGGCGCGCGGCTATGCGACGTTCGTCGACACGAGCACTTCATTCTTCTGCAAATCGGACAACGGCGAAGGCGTCTGCCGCATCGTCGCGAGCGGGTCGACGATCCTCCAGGCCGAGGCGCTCGCGGGAATCCTGATCCGCTTCTAGGGTTCGCGCGCGCCGGCTTTCAGCCAGGCTGCCAGCAGGCGGATTTCCGTTTCATCGAGACGATCGCCGTATGCCGGCATGACGCCGCTACGCCCGTTCGCGATCGACTCCAGCACGTCGGCGCGTTCGCCGCCGTAATTCCAGGCCGTGTCATTCAGTGCCGGCGCGCCCAGCATCGGATTGCCGGCGCCGGCAGCGCCGTGGCAGGCCGCACAGTACTGCTGGAACAGCGCGCCGCCCTGGGCCACGGTTGAAGACTCCGCCTGGCCCTGCGACAGCGCCAGCACGTAGCTGGCGAGTTGCTCGACGCCATCCGGGCCGACGACCGCGGCCCACCCGGGCATGGCGGCCTGGCGGCCTGCGTCAATCGTCGCGATGACCTGCGATTCGTCGGAGCCCCATTGCCAGGCGGCGTCCGTCAGGTCCGGAAACGTCCTGGCCTGGCCGGCGGCATTGCGGCCGTGGCAGGAACTGCAGTTGTTGTTGAACGCGTGCCAGGCGGAGCGCATCGCCGTGTCGCTGCCTGCGATCTCGTCGAGCGGCAGCTTGAGCAGGAGCCTGCGCTGCGTGCCGAATTGCCCTTCGTAATCGACGAATCGCTCCTCGATCCTTCCGCCCATCGACCATCCGAGCGCTCCGCGGTAGGTGCCGAGTCCCGGATACAGCATCACGTAGACGACCGAAATGGTCATCAGCGCCAGGATGAACCAGAACCACCAGATCGGCGCCGGCTTCGCGCCTTCGCGCAGCGTCTCGTCCCAGACCAGGTGCTCGTTCCCGTCCGGGCCGCCGCGATAGACGTCGATGATGAGCCACAGGAGCGCAATGAAACTCACGACCGTGATCGCGACGATCCACCCGCCCCAGAATTCCGACGGCAGGTCAGCCACGGCTTTCCTCGTCCTCGAGCGGAATGCGCGCAACGTCATCGAGTCGCTCGCGCGTCGAGCGCAACGAGACCCAGACGACCACGGCGATCATGAATGCCATCACCAGCATGTCGCCGGCGAAGATGAACCAGGTCATGGCGGCGGCTTCCCCGCCCGGCTCCGCCCCAGGCATTGCAGGTAGGCGATCACCGCGTCGAGCTCGGTCTTGCCGGCAAGCGTCGCGGGCGCCGCCGCGATGTCCGCCTCGGTGTAAGGATGGCCGAGCCTTGCGAGCGCGCGCATGCGGGCCTGGATGCTGCCGTTGCGGTCCGCGGGATGGGTCGCAAACCACGGATAGGCCGGCATGATCGATGCCGGCACGACCGAACGCGGGTCGAGCAGGTGCAGGCGATGCCAGGCATCGCTGTAGCGCCCGCCGACGCGGTGCAGGTCGGGACCGGTGCGTTTGGATCCCCACAGGAAAGGCCGGTCGTATACGAATTCTTCGGCGTGTGAATATGGACCGTAGCGCTTGACCTCTGCGAGCAGCGGCCGGATCTGCTGTGTGTGGCAGGTACTGCAGGATTCGCGGATGTAGATGTCGCGGCCTTCGAGTTCGAGCGCCGAATAGGGCGCCATGTCCGCCGGTATCGGCGTGCCTTCGGCGACGATCGGCAGCACCTGGACCAGGCCGCCGATCGCGGACACGAGCAGGATGCCGAAGATCAGCAGCCCCGTGTTGCGCTCGAGCCGATGATGCAGGGACAACCAGTTCATGCGGTCGCTCCGGCCTGCACGGTGGCGGGCGGCGCGACGACGACGGTGCGCCTTCCGGAGAAGGTTTTCGCAAGGTTCCAGGCCATCAGGACCGCGCCGGCCAGGAAAACGAGGCCGGCGAAGAATCGCAGCAGGTAGTACGGCCTCATCGCCGCCATCACGTCGTTGAAGCTGAAGCGCACTTCGCCGAGGTCGTCGAGCGACAGCCACAGCACGCCCTGGGAGACGCCCGCGCCCCACATCGCGAGCACGTAGAGCATCGTCCCCGCGAGCGCCAGCCAGAAATGGATGTTCGCCAGCCGCACGCTGTACAGCGGCGCTCCCGCCATGCGCGGCACCATGAAATAGAAGGTGCCGAACGTGATCAGGGCATTCCAGCCGAGCGCGCCCGAATGGACGTGGCCGATGGTCCATTCGGTGAAGTGGCTGAACACGTTGACGCTCTTGATCGCGAGCATCGGGCCCTCGAAGGTCGCGAGGCCGTAGAAGGCAAGCGCCAGCACGATGAATTTCAGCGCCGGATCGGTCTTCAGTTTCTTCGCCGCGCCGCTGACCGTCATGATGCCGTTGACCATCGTGGCCCAGGACGGCGCGAGCAGGATCAGGCTCATGACCATGCCGAGCGACTGCAGCCATTCCGGAATCGCGCTGTAATGCAGATGGTGGGGTCCGGCCCAGATATAGGTGTAGACGAACGCCCAGAAGGCGACGATCGAAAGCCGGTAGCTCCAGATCGGCTGCTCGGCTTGCTTCGGCAGGAAGTAGTACAGCATCCCAAGAAAGCCACCGGTCAGCAGGAAACCGACAGCATTGTGGCCGTACCACCATTGCACGACGGCGTCCTGCGCACCCGCGAACAGCGAGTAGGATTTCCCGAGCGTCACGGGCAGCTCGAGGCTGTTGACGATGTGAAGCATCGCGACGACGATGATCAGCGCGCCGTAGAACCAGTTCGAGATGTAGATCGCCTCGACCTTGCGCTTCGCGATCGTGCCGAAGAACACCACTGCGAAACCGACCCAGGCCGCGGTGATCGCGAGGTCGAACGGCCATTCCAGTTCCGCATACTCCTTGCCCGCGTTCCAGCCGGCGAGTATCGAGGCCCCGCCGAGCACGATCGCCGCCTGCCAGGCATAGAACACGGCCCAGGCGAGGCCCGGGGCGAACAGCCGCACATGCGACGTGCGCTGCACGCTGTAAAAAGCCGTTGCGATCAGCGCCGACACGCCGAACCCGAACAGGACGAGCGTCGTATGCGCCGTGCGCAGGCGGCCGAAGGTCAGGGCCGGCCAGCCGCCGTCGATGGTCGGCCAGATGAGCTCGGCCGCGACATAAACACCGGCGGCCATGCCGAGCAGGGCCCACAGGACCGAGAAATACATGAACGCGGTGACGACGCGATCTTCGTAGTGCTTCACGTCAGTTTCCAAGCGAAGGCCCGATTCCCTTGCCCCACAGGGCAACCGTAAGCCCGAGCAGGCTCACCAGCGCGACCAGGAGATAGGCGATCAGGGCGGACGCCATCAGCATGCCGCGATTCGGTCCGGTCGCGAGCACGATCGGCAGGCCGCGATACAGGAGGTACATGCACCAGATGAGCACCGGCACCAGCACCAGCACGTTCAGGAAGGCATACGGGT
>DATBSX010000210.1:0-2448 GCA_036559565.1 Steroidobacteraceae bacterium
GCGCGGCAGGAGCGCCGTGTAGCCGCCGATCTGGTAGCTCATCGGGAAATACACCGCGACCAGGTCGTCCCCGGCCCCGACGATGCCGAGCTCCGAGGCGTCATCCTGCGTCACGAACCCGATCACCTGCGCCTCGCCGAAACGGGCGAGCACGACGCGCCGCAGGTCCCGGCGTTTGCCGCCGGTCGGCAGGAGCTTCACGAAGTCGCGGGTCGCGCCGTAGATCGTCTTGACGACCGGGATGCGGTCCAGGAACCGCTCCCAGCTCGCGAGCGCGCCCTGGACCAGCATGGCGTTGAACAAGGTCCCGGCGGCCAGCAGCAGCACGAGGGCCGCCGCGATCCCCATGCCGGGCAGGTAATGCTCCGGCGGGACGACGAGGACGATGAGCTTGCGCAGCAGCGCCTCGGTCGAGCTCGAGAGCCACCACAGGAGCCAGAGAGTGAAGCCGATCGGCAGCACGACGACGAGCCCGCGCAACAGCGCGCTTCGGAACTTGCGGAACATGGGCGCCTCCTTTGGAGCGCGCATGATAACGGCCCCGCAGCCGGCGCCCGTAGCGCTATGATTCGGGCCACGGGGGGCCGTAAAAATGAAAGTGAAAGGAGAAGGCCATGAGCGTCGCAAAAGTCAGTGAAATCACCTCCACGTCCTCGAAGAGCTTCGCGGATGCGATCGAGAAAGGCATCAAGCGCGCCGACAAGACGCTGAAGAACGTCTCGAGCGCCTGGATTGCCGACCAGGAAGTCGAGATCACGAAAGGCAAGGTGACGGCCTACCGCGTGCGCATGCGCATCACCTTCGTGCTCGAGGGTTGATCCGTGCGGCGGCTGCCGCTCGCGCTCGTGGCATGTGCGATCACGTTCATGGCTGAGGCCGCGGGACCCGGCTCGATCGAGCCGAAGGCGCTCGGCGATCGCATCGCCTGGGCCGACCAGGCGCTCGTCGTGCTCGACGTGCGCACCCCCGCCGAATACGCCGAGGGCCATGTGCCGGGCGCGATCAACATCCCGAACGGCGAGCTCGCCGCGCGCGTCGCCGAGCTGGCGGACGCGAAGGGCCGCGACATCGTCGTGTATTGCAGGAGCGGGGTCCGCGCCGCGCAGGCGCTCGACGTCCTCGACAAGGCCGGCTTCAAGCGGCTCTTCCACCTGCAGGGCGACTACAACCACTGGACCGAAGAGCAGCGCCCCACCGTGAAGTAAACGAAGGGGACAGTCCCCTTCATTTTTTTCAGATCAGTTCCTGGGCCGCGACGACGATGCAGCCGGGTCCGCCGTGCACGCCGAGCGCGGTGCCGAGCGGGATGATGGGCAGGAACTCCGCACGCGGCAGCCGGGCCGCGAGCGTATCGCGCACCAGCGCCGCGCCTTCCGGCACGTTCGCGTGCGAGATGCCGATGCGCCACCGCCGCCCCGGGTCCAGGCGCCGGCGCAGCAGCTTGCCGTAACGGCGGTACGGATTTCGTCGCCCGAACAGCACGCCGCCGATCCCTAGCTCGCCGTCCGCGCGCACGACCAGGACCGGGACGAGCCGCAGCAGGTCCGCGATGGGCTTGATCCACGCCGGCACGCGCCCGCCGCGCACCGCGAACTCGAGCGTCACGAGGCAACCCCACGTTCGCGTCAGGCGTCCCGCGGCGATCGCGGCGTCGCGCACCGCCTCGGCATCGCCGCCCTCGGCCGCGACCTCCGCAGCGCGCATCACGATCAAACCCTGGCCGAGCGCCGCCGTGCCGGAGTCCTGCGTGAGGATCTTCGCCCGCGTGCGCGCGCGGGAAGCCGCCGTCTGCGCGCTCTGGAAGGTGCCCGAGACGCGCGCCATCAGGCCGACGTAGACGACCGCCTGGTAATGCGAGCCGAGGAACTCGAACGCGCGCCGGAAATCCCCGGGCGGCGGCTGCGACGTCTTCGGGTGGACCGGGCTCTGCGCGAGCATGCGGAAGAACTCGGCGGAGGAGAGCCCGACCTTGTCGAGATAACTCTGCGTGCCGAAATGCACGCGCACCGGCACGACGTGGATGTCGAGCGCCTCCAGCACGGACTCGGGCAGGTCCGCCGCCGAGTCCGTGACGACGGCGACGTGCCGGCGCGTCGCGTGGTGCGCCATCTCCTGCTGGCGCTGCATGTCGTCTGCTTTCTCGCCGGTGACCGCGCCAAAGCGCGCCGCCAGCGCAAAGACGCGCGGCGGTTCGTTCGTGTGGATGTGCAGGCGTACCTTGCTCTGCGAGCCGGCGATCACCAGGCTCGACCCGAGCGTCGAGGCCTCCTCGCGGAGCTTGCGCCGGTCGATCGCCTCACCGGTGACCATGCACTCGGTGCAGTAGCGGTGTTCGAGGTCCATCTGCGAGCCCGCCGTGATCTCGTCGTCGCGCAGCAGCTGGATCGCCGCGTCGTCGCCCGGCACGATGCCCGTCTCGAAGTAGTCCGCCATGCCCGCCGCGAGCTC
>DATBSX010000211.1:0-3774 GCA_036559565.1 Steroidobacteraceae bacterium
CGCGAGGCGAAAGTCCGAGGCGAGCGCGATCATTGCACCCGCGCCCGCGCAGATCCCGTCCACTGCCGCGATGATCGGCTGTGGACACGCGCGCATGGCGCGGATCAGGTCGCCGGTCATGCGCGTGAAGTCGAACAGCCCGTTCTCGTCCATCTTCGTGAGCGGACCGATGATCTCGTGCACGTCGCCGCCCGAGCAGAAATTGCCGCCCGCGCCATCCACCACGACGACGCGCACGCCCCCGCCGTCGTGCAGCAGCCGAAAGAGGTCGCGAAGCTCCGCGTACGAATCGAAAGTCAGGGGATTCTTCCGGTCGGGGCGATTGAGCGTCAGGTAGCCGACGCGGTTCTCGACGCGCCAGAGAAAATGCTTCGCCTGATAGCCCGTCAAGTCCGGAATCTCGTTCTTCATGCGTCCCGCTCCTCGAGTGAACGGACATGTGTCTTGAGCCGCGCAAGCAGCGCGGCCATCGTCGCCATCTCGCGGCCCGTCAGCTCACGGAAGGCATCCACGATCCAGCCCTCGTGCTCTTTGGCCATCGCCGAGAATGCCCGCCGCCCTGCCGGGGTCAGCCGCACGAGCCAGGCTCGCCGGTCGTTCGGGTCCGCGACGCGTTCGACGAGGCCTTCCTTCTCGAGGAGGTCGGTGATTCCCGTGATGTTTCCGCCCGTCACCATCATGCGCTTGCCAAGCTCGCCCATCTTGAGCCCTTTCGGCGCGCGCTCGAGCTGGGCCATCAGGTCGAAGCGCGGCAGTGTCGTCGCGTAGCGGTCCTGCAGCAGGCGCCGTGTGCGGGTCTCGACCAGGCGGTTTGTCGCGAGCATCCGCAGCCACAGGCGGATCGCGCCGTGGTCGTCGCTGACGGCGCGCGTTTCGGTATCCATCGGGCGCGCGGCCATCAGGTCACCTCTCCGCCGGCAACCGCGACGCTCTGGCCGGTCACGCTCTCGCTTCCCGGCAGGCACAGCCAAAGCACGGCATTCGCGACCTCCTCCGGTGCGATGAGCCGTTGCTGCGGATTGAACGAAACCAGCGTCTCGCGCGCCTCGGCTTCGCTGCGGGCCGTCTTCTCGCTGATGTTGCGGATGGCATCCCGCACGACGCCGGTGTCCGTGTAGCCGGGGCAGACCGCGTTCACGGTGATGCCGGTTTTCGCGACCTCGAGCGCGAGTGCGCGCGTGAGGCCGATGACGCCGTGCTTGGCCGCGCAGTACGCCGTGCAATATGCGTAGCCGCGAAGGCCCGCCGTGCTCGAGATATTGACGATGCGCCCGCGATTCGCGGCGAGCATCGCCGGGATGGCGGCGCGCGTGCAGTGATAGGCGCCATTCAGGTTCACGTCCACGACTTCGCGCCAGAAATCCGCGTCGCTCTTCGCGAGGGCGCGGCTCGCGGGCCGGCCGGCGTTGTTGACAAGGATCGAGATCTCCCCTGCCGCACGCCGTGCTTCACTGAATGCGCGCTCGACCTGCGCCGGGTCCGTCACGTCCGCGATGACGGTCGCGGCCTTGGGCTTGAGCGTAGCCGCGGTCGCTGCAAGCTCCTCCGCCTTTCGCCCGAGCAGTGACACGCTGGCACCCGCTGCGGAAAGGGCGCGCGCGATGGCCGCGCCGATGCCGCGCCCGCCGCCCGTGACGAGCGCATGCTGGCCGGCCAGTGGAAGGCCTGCGCTCATCACACGGCTCCCGTCATCTGCGCGGCACGCTCGATATTGCGCTCGAGCTGGCGCTTTGCCGAGCGGTACTGCGGCGGCCACCACTGCCCGTACCAATGCTGTTCGGCCGCCGCGCGCAATGTCCAGGCGGGATCCGCGAGATGCGGGCGCGCGAGCGCGCAGAGGTCCGCGCGGCCGGAGGCGATGATCGTGTTGGCATGGTCTGCCTCGAAGATGTTGCCGACGGCGATCGTCGGGATGCCGACGACATTGCGCACGAGATCGGAAAACGGCGTCTGCCACATGCGCCCGTAAACGGGCTTCTGCCAGGGCACGGTCTGGCCGCTCGAGAGGTCGAGGAGATCTGCGCCCTCCGCCTGCATCGCGCGTGCGACGGTGATCAGCTCGTCTTCCGTCAGGCCGCCCGGGGCCCAGTCGCTCGAGGAAAGGCGCACGGAGAGCGGCTTGCCCGGCCAGGCCGCGCGCACGGCGGCGAGGACTTCGAGCGGATAGCGCAGGCGGTTGGCCGTGCTGCCGCCATACTCGTCCTCGCGCAGGTTTGTGAGCGGCGAGAGGAAGCTCGCGAGCAGGTAGCCGTGCGCCATGTGGATCTCGAGCATGTCGAAACCGGCTTCCGCCGCGAAGCGGGCGCTTTGCACGAATTCCGCCCGCACGCGATCCATGTCGGCGCGTGTCATCGCGCGCGGCGCCGCGCTGATGCCCTCGAGGTATGGCAGCGCCGACGGCGCCAGCGTCGGCCAGTTGCCGGACGGCAGCGGCCGGTCCTCCTCTTCCCAGCCCAGCTGCGTCGAGCCCTTGCGGCCGGAATGGCCGAGCTGCATGCAGAGTTTCGCGTGGCCATGGGTGTGTGCGAAACCCACGATGCGCCGCCAGGCGTCGCGCTGCGACCTGTTCCAGAGCCCGGTGCATCCCGGGGAGATGCGGCCCTCCGGCGAGACGCAGGTCATTTCCGTGAAGACGAGCCCCGCCCCGCCGGTCGCGCGCGCGCCGAGGTGCACGAGGTGCCAGTCACCCGGCATGCCGTCCTTCGCCGAGTACTGCGCCATCGGGGAGACGACGATGCGGTTTTCCAGTTTCATCCCGCGCAACTCGAACGGCAGGAACATCGGCGGCCTCGGCGGGCTTGCATGCACGCGATCCGCAAGCCGCACTTCGACATCAGCGACGAATGCCGGGTCGCGGAGCTTCAGGTTCGCGTGGCCGATGCGCTGGCTGCCGGTCAGAAGGCTGTAGGTGAACTGCCAGGGCGGGAGGCGCGTGTAGCGCGCGACCTCCTCGAACCAGCGCATGCGATTGCGCGCCGCGCTCTGCAGTTTCAGCGCCTCGGTCTCGCGCTCGTCCTGGTAGGCGGCGAGCGCGGCCGGCACGTCGCTCGCGCCCGCGGTGCGCGCGACGAGCGCGATGGCGTCTTCCATCGCGAGTTTCGTGCCGGAGCCGATCGAGAAATGCGCCGTGTGCGCGGCGTCCCCGATCAGGACGCGATTGCCGTGGTGCCAGCGCTTGCACAGGACGCGCTGGAAGTTGAGCCAGGCGGAGCCGCGCAGGTGCGCGGCATTGCTTAGGAGGGAGTGGCCGTCAAGGTACTTCGCAAAGAGCTTCTCGCAGAAGGCAATCGATTGCGCATGGTCGGCGCGGTCGAGGCCGTGTGCGCGCCAGGTCTCCTCGCGCGTCTCGACGATCACGGTGGAGAGCGTCTTGCTGAACTGGTAGGCGTGGATCTGGAACCAGCCGTGCTCCGTCTCCTCAAACGCGAAGGTGAAAGCCGGGAACGGCTTCGTCGTGCCGAGCCAGATGTAGCGGCACTCGCGCGTGTCGATATCGGGCTCGAAGACGGCCTCGTGCCGGCGGCGCGTGCGGCTGTTGACGCCGTCGGCCGCGATGACGAGGTCGGCGTCGGCGAAGGCCGCGTCGTCCTCGACCTCGTGCTGGTAGTGATGGATGGCGCCGAGCTCGACGCCCCGCTCCTGGAGGATGGCGAGCAGTTGCTTGCGTGCGATGCCGCAGAATCCGTGGCCGCCGGTCGTCGTGACCGTGCCGCGGTAATGGACGTCGATGTCGTCCCAGTGGTGGAAGCCGCCCGTGATCGCGGCCTGCGAGGG
>DATBSX010000212.1:0-5743 GCA_036559565.1 Steroidobacteraceae bacterium
CCCGAGCGTCATCGCGACCGCGCCACCGACCACGAACGCGATCGTGAGCCACTGGTACAGCCGCAGGCCTGCGATCACCGCCGTCTGCGGCTCGCCCCGGAAGTGCTCTTCGACGAACCGGCCAAGGCCCACGAGCAAGAAATAGGTGCCGGCGATGAACTGGAGCGGAGCCGCGATCGTCCAGAGGCGGATGAGGACCAGGCCGACGAATACCATCCAGATCATCGAGTAGAGCGGCGTGGGGTACACCGGAACGCCAGCCAGGGAGCTCAGGCGCACTACTCGCGACAACGGATGCCGGTACCGGATGCCGTGGAAGATGGACGCCTCGCGGCCATGGCAGCACCCTTGCACGAGACAGCGCATCCGCCCGAAGGCGTAGGTGAAGCACGAGCCGATGCCGAACGAAACGAAGAGGAGCCACGGGTCGGCGCCCAGGAGGCTGGCCGCGATCGTCACGGCGATCACCATGAACACCGAGCCGAAGTAGCCATACGGACGCAGGAGCTGCGGCGAACCTTCCACGAACTGCGCCCACAACGCGGCGCCGAGCACGGCGCACAGGGTCATTGCGACGAGCCCGGCGACGTTCTCGCTTCCGGCAAGCGTTCCGGCGACGACGACCCCGACCGCCGCGCCCACACCCGCGTACGCGCCGTGGGCCATCAGGCGAATGGGGCCGATCGTCGTCTCCCACCACGAATTCGCGAGACGCTCGGCGCCATCGCACAGCCAGCGCCAGATCGCCCCGCGATGCACGACGAGCGCGCAGATCGCGAGCCCCGCGACGACGTCCGCCACCGCGTGCATTCCGGTCGTCACGCAGCTCAACGCCTGTGCCGCAGCGAACGTCCACCAGAACCAGCGCAGCCGCGGCCACCTCGATGCGCAGAGAATCGCCGCAAGGCATGCCCACACGACGTGGAACGAGGGAAAGGCGGTGACCGGTTGATCGTGAAGCCGCTCGAGCGCCATGAGGGCCTGCCACATTCCCTCGCCCGGCACGGGCTTCGCCTCGGCCACCAGCGGGACCAGGAGATAGAGCGGAATGATGATCGCCGTGGCCAACAGGCCTCCGTGCGCAAAGCGGCGAAGGTCCCGGCTTCGCGTGGCGACGAGCGGCGCAAGGAGCGCAAACGGGTAGGTTGCCGCGTAAAGGGCCTCGGTCCACGGGACTACCGGCAGGGACTGGTCCCAATCGAAATACGCGGATCGCGCATCCGGCGGCACCCCGAGATACTCGACGGCCTCGTAGAGAACGAGCCACGGCAGGAAGACCTTCGCGTAGACCGCGGCGCGCTCGAAGGCCGACGGCCGCGCGTCCGTATCGCCCGGCAATCGGAGAAGAGGCTCCGGCTCGGTCCCGAAGCGGCGCTGCGTGAAGTCCCGCTCGAAGCCGACGACGAACGCGATCGCCGACAGCGCGAGCACGGGCGAGACGATCCACAGCCCCGGGGCCGAACGCGTCGCGAGCGAGACGCCGACGGCCGCGAGGACCGCGCCGAGGTAGATGGGATGCGCGGTGATCGCGTACACGCCGCGCGTGACGATTCGCTGCGGCGGAAACGGGCTGGCGGGCAGGCCACCGCCGTAGACCCAGAGGTCTTTCGTGGCGATCGCCATCAGCGCCACTCCGGCCAACCCGACCATCGCACCCGTCGCAACGGTTCCGTAAGCCGGAAGCGGGAGCACCGCGTCGAGGGCGATCGCCCATGCCACGAGCAATGCCGGCAGGACTACCGTGAACAAGGCCGCGTAGGCCACGCGCGTGATCATCGTGCCACCTCCATTCGACGTGTGTACAGGGCGAGCGCGATCAGCAGGAACATGGCGCCATACGCGACTCCGCCTGCCGCCATGTGGCCGATGCGCTCGGACGTGAAAGCCGACAGGTAGGCCATCTGCGACGGAAAATGCGCGGGCAGTGCCTCGATCAGCCATTTGCTGTTGGCGTTCTTGTAGTAGATCGGGTTCTGCAGCCAGCCGGCATCGATGTTGATGGCGACGACGATCGCGAAGATCGACTCCAGCTCGTGCCGGAAGAGCGTCCCGACCAGGAGGCCATAGCAGCCATACACGAACGCGCCGACGGCGATGCCGAGCAACAAACCCGCCGGAAACTGCGGGGGGCTGAAGAGATCCATCCGCCTCAGGAGCTCGAGCCCGAGCCCGGCCTGGAGCGTGGCGGCCGCGATGATCGCCAGCAGCACCACGAGCCGTGCCGCGATGACCTCGGAGGCCCGGAAACCGCAGAGCACCAGGCGGCGATTCGCGCCCAGCTGGCGCTGCACCAGGTTCGCGGCGAAAAGCGCGCTCACCAGGCTCGTAGCCGCGACGCTCACGAATACCAGCGACAGGTCCAGCTCCTCGACCAGACGCGCGCGTTCGGCCGCCGCGGCGAGCACGACCCGCACGAGCTGGTTGCCCTCGATCGCGAAGGCGACGGCGAAGAAGACCGTGGGCATGCAAAGCGCCAATGCCAGGACCAGCTTCTTGCGGATCACTGCGCGCAGGACCATCGCGGTGGCCGTGGCCACGTAGGCCGGCCTCATTGCAACCTCCCGCCGTGCAGGTCGAGGATCCGGGTGAGTCGATGGCGCTCGTGGGCGATGTGCGTGACGATGACGATCGCCGCCCCGGCATCGCGCCGCGCCTCCGCGTAGTCCCAGAAGCGAAGGTACGTGTCCCAGTCGAATGCGAGGTACGGCTCGTCCAGGACGAGCACTTCCGGGCGGTGCAGCAACGCCAGCGACAAGTGGAGCTTTTGCTGCGTGCCGCCGCTCAGCTCGCCCACGCGGGCGCCGGAATACCGGGCATAACAAAACCGGTCGAGAAGCTCGTCGCGCACCACGGGCCATTCGCGATCCATGGCGATTCCGTACGCGCGCGCGAAATAGGCGAAGTGCTCGGCCACGGTCAGGTCGGGAAAGAGCTGCGGCTCCTGGTCGCAGTAGCCCAGCCGGCCGGACAGCAGTACGCGCCCCGAATCGGCCTTCAGGAGCCCGACGACGATGCGCAGCAACGTGGTCTTCCCGGCGCCGTTCTCTCCCACGAGCCCGAGGATCTCTCCCCGACGCGCCTCGAACGACACGCCGCGCAGCACGCTGTGGGCGCGATAGGCCTTGGCCACGTCGACAACGGCGAGCGGTGCCGCGCTCATCGAAACACCGCCAGCTCGTGAATCGCACGGCCGGCTTGTGCCGCCGCGTTTCCCTCCTGCAATGTTCCCGCGCTGCACCACTTGGTCTGCCGCAGCGCGAGCAGCGATTTCGGCGCCACCGCGCGCAATGGCGGGATCGCCGCGGCGATCTCCCCGAACTTGCGGGCCTCGAGGGTGCGGCGTTCGCCCAGGACGAACGTCATGCCGTTCGCACTGACTCCGTGGTCCGTGACGACGGCGCCGGGCACCCTCACTCCGTCCACGAAGGCCCAGGTCCGCGGCGAATCGCCGCGCCAATCGATCCAGACCACGGAGCGGCTCGCGCTGGCGTCGAGCCATCGGCCCCAGCGAAGCTCGCGGATCGGCAGGCGCCAGACGGGCACGCCGATGAAGATGCGCTCGGCGTATCCGGCACCCCGCACCGGCGCGACTCCCTGCAGGTCGAACGAGACGTCGGCGGCCGGAGCTTCGACGCACCACTCCACGACGCCGTCATCGCCGTCGAGGAGACGCTCGTCGATGGGTCGCTGCTGCGCCTCCGCGCGCGCCGCGCAGCCCAGCGCCGGCGCGTTCCAGGTGATCCTGCCGTCGGCGGCCCGCGGACACGGAGCCGAAGCGAGGCTCGATCGGGTAAGGGGCGGCCGCCCCGGCTCGTGGAGCGTGACGCTCTGCCAGGTGAGCGCGAGACCGCGCCACGCAAGCGATGCCCAGTACCCGATGACGGCGCGACCGTCGGCAGCGACGCAGTCGACGTACCACTTGGTGAGCTGGAATCCGGGGGGATTCACGCTAGAACGTGCGGGTGACCGAGATCGAGACGAAATCGCGATCGCTGAACCGATCGGCGTCGTTGCCCTTGTTCAGGAAGGACCGATACGACACTCGGGCATCGAGGGACTTGGCGATGGCGAAGTCGATCCCGACGATCACCGACTTGTTTCCCTCCAGGATCGTGCCGAGCGTGATCGGGGCATTGCCACTCACGTCGTGGATCCACGTGAGCGAGGGCGACACGCTTCGCATCCCCAGGACATCGGTGTAGTCGAGCCGCGAGTACAGGCGGTAGCCCCAGGACGAGCGCGTGGCGAGGCCACGCCTCCTCGCGCCCGAGTCGTCCGGCCGGACGCTTACGCTAGCGTCGAGGAAGCCTTCCTTGAACCCGTGGACATGGACGCCGCCCGCCTCGCCCACGAACAAACCTTGCGTCGCGCCCAGGATCGGCGGGAGGCCCTGCAGCAGCGACACCGAGTACTGCGACAGGTCGAAGCGCTCGTAGCCCTGGATTTCCGTCGACAGGAAGCTCGCGGCATTGCTTGCCGTGATGCCTCCGCGCGAGGCGATCAGCGGGTTGCGATTCAGCGCCGCCAGCGTTCCCGTGCACAGCGCGCTCGCCGGGTTCGGGGCGCACGCGCCCAGCGCCGCCGCCGGCGCGAGGCCCGCGGTGATGAGAAGGTCGTCGTCGATCTGCAGCGGCTGTCCGCGGCGAATCGAATACTCGAGATTGACGCGCGTGTGCGCCAGGGGTGACGAGCGCAGCGACGCTCCGAGCACGGTGACGCCGCCCGGGTATTCCACGAAGTAGCTGCCGCTCGACGTGTAATCGGGCGCCGTGGCGCGCAGCAGTCCGCCCAGCGTGCCCGTGTTCAAGCTTACGAGGGGCTCGCGGCTGTGCAGCCGCATGGCATATCCGGCCAGGGCGATCTTCGCGGCTCCAAACTCCGGCGTTGTAATGCGCATGCCGAACTGGCCGTCCGCGTCCGGTTTCCGGTCACCGATGCGGGGCACGCGCGAACCGAACGGCGTGGCCGGCGTGGTGACCGACGCGTCGGTATCGGGAACAAGGGGCGAGCCCTGGCCGAGCTGCAGATATCGCCCACCGGGGGCGTAGTAGTCGTTGCCGCTCAAGAACGTGCCCGCCGCGTCCAACTCCGACGGCTTGAAGCCGAGCAGGTAAAAGGCATCGAGGCCCCACTTCGCGGAGGTCTCGATCCTCGCGGACACCATTGGAAGCGCCACGGACGAATTCGCGGCCGTGTTTCCGGGCTGATAGCGCCGCGACCCGGACACCGGATTGATCGGCGCGATGCTGTAGCCGAAGGCGCGGCTGTCGCTCCAGCGCAGGATCTCGTTGCCGACGCGCAGGCCGAACGCCGCATCCGGAAGGTGGCCCTTGTATCCGACATAGGCCTCGTTCAGGTACAGGCTGCGTCCCGCGCGGTCACGCGCTTCTTCGCTGAGCGGCCGGTGGTCCGTCTCCCCGCGCGCGCTCAGGAAGTCGTAGAAGTAGACGGCCTCGACCTTGAATTCGGCCGTGGCCGTGTGGCCCTCGACCGTGGACCGGCCCTGGATGCCCAGCACGCCGAGGCCGCGGTCGTAGTTGAGGTTGCCGTCGTCGTAGTTGACCGAGGTGCCCGTGCCGCCATTGCCGCCGCCGATCAATCCCGGATCGCGGCCCTGGACACGGAGCATCGCGCCGGCCGAGACCTCGTGACGAATCGCCGTCTGCAATGTCTCGGTGCCCGTCGACTGGGCGAATGCCGGTGCCGCGCACTGGAGCGAGAAAAGAAGGGCCGCGCGGCGCGC
>DATBSX010000213.1:0-3623 GCA_036559565.1 Steroidobacteraceae bacterium
GAGCCGATCCGCGCGCTGATGCTTTCGCTGGCGCCGTCGAAAGTGCCGCCGCTCCTGCCCTGGCTCGCGCACGTGGACGCGGTGCTCGGTAGCGAGGTCGCGGTCGAGCTCCTGCGCCGCCACCCGGATGACGCCCACATCGTCGCCGCGGCGCTCGTCGTCGTGCTCGATCCCGGCGTGCTGCCCGAGCTCGCGCGCTTTGCGCAATCGGCAGACGCCGACGTGCGCAAGAACCTCGCCGTCGCCTACGGGCACCTCGGAAACCTTGCGGACACGGAAACCGTCACGCAGCTCATGTGCGACAAGGTCTGGTGGGTGCGCTACCGCGCGGGGCAGGCACTGCTGAAGCTGAAAGGCATGTCGGACGAGCGGCTCGAGGCCGTGCGCGCGCACCTCACCGACTCCTACGCACGCGACATGCTGCGGCACGTGCAGGCCGAGGCGGCGATCCCGTGAACGTCTTCCGCTACTTCCTCACCACCGTGCAGTGGGGCTTCCTCGGCTACTTCATCGTGCTGAACGCGATCTACCTGGGATTCTCGTTCATCGCGATCTGGCGGCTGCGCGGCTACATGGGCGGCCGCAGCGCCGCCGAGCGCGTGTACTCGCACCTGCAGATGCCCATCTCGCTCGTCGTGCCGGCCTACAACGAGGCGGCGACGATCACGACGTCGATCAAGGCGCTGCTGCAGCTGCGCTACCAGCACTTCGAGATCATCGTCGTCAACGACGGCTCCAAGGACGACACGCTTGCGACGATGATCCGCGACTTCGAGCTGACGCCCTTCCCCGAGGCGTATCGCGTGCAGATCAAGACCAAGCCCGTGCGCGGGATCTACCGCTCGCACAAGTTCCCGAACCTGCGCGTGATCGACAAGGAGAACGGCGGCAGCAAGGCGGACGCGAGCAATGCCGGCATCAATGCGGCGCGCTACCCGATCTTCTACTGCGGCGACGCAGACTCGATCCTGGATCCCGGCGCGCTCGAGCACGTCGTGCGGCCGTTCCTGGAGGACCCGAGCACCGTTGCCTGCGGCGGGACCGTGCGCATCATCAACGGCTGCAAGGTGCGCGGCGGCGTGCTGGAGGAAGTCGGGCTGCCGAAAAATCCACTGGCGCTCGTGCAGGTCGTCGAATACCTGCGTGCCTTCCTCGCGGGTCGCATGGGCTGGAGCGCAATCAACGGCATGTTGATCGTCTCCGGCGCCTTCGGCGTGTTCCACCGCGACACGGTGGTGGAGGCGGGGGGCTACCGGCACGACGCGATCGGCGAGGACATGGAGTTGATCGTGCGGCTGCACCGCATGCTGGTGAAGCGCGGCCAGCGCTACCGCGTCGCGTTCATCCCGGACCCGGTGTGCTGGACCGATGCGCCCGAGGACATCGGGACGCTGCGCAAGCAGCGCATGCGCTGGCAGCGCGGGCTCGCGCAGTGCCTGTGGTTCAATCGCGAGCTTTGTTTCATGCGCGGAAGCCGCGCGGCCGGGTGGCTGGCGTTTCCGTTCTTCGTCGCGTTCGAGCTCCTGAGCCCGCTCGTCGAAGTGGCGGGACTCGTCGTCATGGCCGTCGCCTTTGCGCTCGGCATGATGACGGGCGCGAACTTCCTGGCATTCATGCTCGCGGCGTTTGCGCTCGGGCTGATGCTTTCGACGACTTCGCTGCTGCTCGAGGAGCTGTCGTTCCACACGTACCCGAAGGCGCGGCACCTCCTGGTTCTCTTCCTGGTCTCAATCCTCGAGAACGTCGGTTACCGGCAGGTCATGTCCATCTGGCGGCTGCACGCGCTGTACCAGTGGCTCTCCGGCGCCCAGATCGGCTGGGGCGACATGAAGCGCAAGGCCACCTGGCAGCAATGAATCGAAGGGGACAGTCCCCTTAATCGAAGGGGACAGTCCCCTTCATTTTTTCCACTTCGCCGCTGGGCTGGCGACGATCTGATAGAAATGAAGGGGACTGTCCCCTTCGATTCAGACGTGGAGGAGGGCGAGGGCGGTGGCGCCGGTCGCGGAGGCCGCGAGGAAAGCGACGGCGAGCGGCTTCCAGCCCGCCTCGCGCAGGTGCGTGAACGTGATGCCGAGCCCGACCGCCGACATGCCGCAGATCAGCAGCATCTCCGACGCCTGACGCGTCAGCTCGAGGAAACTTCGCCACGCCGGCCCGTCCACCCAGGCATCACCCATCGTCCGCACGCCGACGAGCAGGATGAACGCGATCACGAACCAGGGCAGGGCACTTCGCCTCAAGCCCGTCGTCTGGTGCCTGTCTACTGCTGCTTCGCTCCGCGACATCCACATCGCCGTCATCGGCACGAGTATGAGCAGCCCGAACGTGCGCATGAACTTCGTGAGCCCCGCAATCGCGACCGCGTCGTCCGCACCGAACTGCTGCGCATAAATCAGCGAGGCGCCGACCACCTGCGAAGTGTCCTGGATCGACGCGCCGAAGAACATCCCGGCCGCCGCGACGTCGTCGGCAAAGAAATAATGCGCGAGCCACGGATACGCGACCATCGCGATCGAGCCGAACAGCACGACGCAGGCGATCGAGATGCCGATGTCCTGCTGCCGCGAGCGCAAGAGCGGCGCGATCGCGATGATCGCCGTGCAGCCGCAGATCGCGGTGCCTGCCGCGAGGAGGTGCCGGATTCCCGGCGCGACGCCGAACAGCCGCCCGAGCAAGACCGTCACGATCAGCGCCACCGCAATGCAGGCGACGACGACCGGCACCGCGACGAGGCTGACGCCCGTCAACAGCGCAAACGTCAGCCGCAACCCAATCAGCGCGATGCCGATGCGAAGCAGCGTCTTCCCTGCAAAATCGAGCCCGGGTTCCGCCCAGCCGCCCAGCCCTACGAGATTCCGCCACAGGATGCCGAAGACGATCGCGAGCAGGATCGCGCTCACCTGGCCGCCGGTCGCGAATGACAAGCCCTTCGCCGCAATCGCAAGCGCGGCGGCAAAAGCGAGGCCCGGCAGGATGGCGCGCACGGCGCCTGCTTGCGCGTTAACGGATGGACTCCATCAGCGCCTCGGGATCGTAGACCACGCCGCCCTTGATCGTGCGGTACACCTTCGCGAGGTTGCCGATATCCGCCAGCGGATCGCCGTCGAGGATTACGAGATCGGCCAGCATCCCGGCCTCGACCTCACCGACCTTGCCCTCGAGCCCCATCGTCTTCGCCCCATCAAAAGTGGCGCTCCGCAGCACCTGCAGCGGCGTCAGGCCCGATTCCACCATCATCTTCATCTCGCGATGGATCGATGGCCCGTGCAGCGTGCCGATGTTGCCGGCGTCCGTGCCCATGACGATCGTCACGCCTGCGGCCGATACCCGCATTAGATTCTTCATGCCGATGATCGGCGGCTCAACCGGCTTCGGATCCTCCATGAACTTGACGACTCTGGGCGGCAGTTTCTCGGCCGGAATCTCATTGAGGTCATCCATCGCAGCCAGGATTTCCGGGTCTGCGTGCTTCAGCTCCTCCGGCGTCGCCCGCCACTGGTTCGACAGCGCGAGCTCGTAGCTCTCCATCACGAACAGCGTCGGGCAGTAGAGCGCGTGATTCTTCTTCGCGAGCGCGATGAATTCATCGTCCACGGGCTCGTCGAAAACCGAATGCACCA
>DATBSX010000214.1:0-5942 GCA_036559565.1 Steroidobacteraceae bacterium
AAGGTTTCAAGCGGATTGCGCTTCGCAAGGAACTTCAGCCACAGGCTCATGGTCCCGAACAGGTGCAGCAGCAGGACGAAGACGCAGCCCGCGACGAAGACGCCGAGCGCGACCACGATGTCCCAGCCAATCTTGACGATCGCGCTGTAGATCATGGCGGGCACGGCGTATGGCGCGATGGCGAGCGCGAAATGGACGATGCCCGTCATCAGTTCGTTCACGAGGCTCAGGCCCGAACGAAGGCTGTCGCGGCGTTCCGGCGACAGCTTGATGGCGGCCGCGCCGACGAGGATCGCGAACAGGATGAGCGGCAGCACGTCCCCGAGGCGGCCGCGGTCATTGCCGATGAAGGCGCCGAAGAGGTTTCGCGGCATGAACATCTCGACGACGGACATCGGCGTGATCTCTGGCTGCGCCGCATGCGTCGCAATCTGCTCCTGCGCCGCGCCGCCGTACTCCTGGAGGAGGCTTGCGCGGGACTCGGCATCCATGGCGGAGCCCGGCTCGAGGACATTCATCATGACGAGGCCGAGCGCCACCGCGATCGACATGTTCAGGAAAAACAGGGCAAAGGTGCGGATCGCGAGCGGACCGAGCTGTCCCAGGCGCTCGAGCTGCGCGACGCCCATGGCGAGCGATGCGAACACGAGCGGGATGACAACGAAGAACAGCATGCGCAGGAAGACCTGCCCGAGCGGGTCCAGCACGTAGGTCGAGAATGACCGGGCCGCCTGCAGCAGGCCCGGGAACGCACCGCTGAGCGCGAGGGTCGCGCCGCCCGCGGCCGCCCCGATCAGCAGGCCCCAGAGGATCCGGTTCGAAAGCCGGTTGTCGATGTCCGCCGCCATGTCCACACCCCCCGGCACCGGCCGGCGCCGCAATGGTAACCTCTCGTCCCGTCATTCGGAGTTGGAACCCGTGCGCCGCCTCTTTGCGTGGCTTGCGATCCCTTGTTGCGCCGCACTCCTCGCCGGCTGGACGATGCTCGGCCATGCCGCCGATGCGACCGATGCGGCGCGTGCGGCGTCGCCCGATCGCGTTCCCGTCATCCTCATCCCGGGGCTGCTCGGCTCGCGCCTCGCCCGCTCCGACAATGGCGTCGAGCTCTGGCCCGGCAGCACGCGCAAGCTCCTGACGAGCGACTACGAGGAACTCGCGCTTCGCATCGATGCCGAGACGCTCGAGCCGATCGACGACGGGCTCGTGCCAAGCGGCATCTTCGAGGGCGCGGCCGGCAAGGATTTCTACCGCCAGATCATGCAGGAGCTGCGCGATTCGGGCGGCTATCACCTCGCGCACCCAGGGCAGCGCGCGGGCGATGAGAAGGCGCGCCTCTACGTCTTCACGTACGACTGGCGCCAGGACAACGTCAAGACGGTGCAGAAGCTCGATGAGCTGATCGAGCAGATCCGGCGCGACTACGACGACCCGTCGCTGCGGGTGGACGTGATCGCGCACAGCATGGGCGGGCTCGTCGTCCAGTACTTCGAGCGCTATGGCACGGTGGACGTGCTGGGCGGCAACTCATTCCCGGTCACGGGGCTCGGGCTCTCGAAGCTGCGGCGCGTCGTGTTGCTCGGCACGCCAAACCAGGGCACGGTGACCGCGGTCCACAAGTTCCTGAACGGCTACCGCGTCGGGTTCTCGGGGCTGCCGACCGAGGGCGTTGCGACCATGCCCTCGACCTTCCAGCTCTTCCCGCACCCGCTCGTGGACTGGGTCGTGAACATCAACGGCCAGCGGCTCAACTTCGACATCTTCGACATCGAGATCTGGCGGCGATACGAGTGGTCGATCTTCGACCACCGCATCCAGCGCCGCATGGACCGGCACCGCGACATCTGGCCCGCGCAGGACGTCTTCGAGCGCTGGTTCCAGAAGCGGCTCGACCGCGGGCGCCGCTTCGCCTGGTCCCTGATGGTGCCCGCCGGCGACGTGCCGCTCATCAAGCCGCTCCTCCTCGGAGCCGACTGCGTGCCGACGCCGCGCCGGCTCGTGTTCGAGAACATCGAGGGCGAGTCGGTCGTGCGGCTCCGCCCGGAGCAGATCCTAGTGCCGAAGCCGGGCGTCGATTACGAATCGCTGATGTTCGCGCCGGGCGACGGCAGCGTCACTCTGTCATCGCTCTTCTCGCGCGAGGACATGGGAAGCGCGGTGCCGCGGTGGGAACAGGCAACACCCGAGGCCGGGCGTGAGCTGATCGTCTGCGCGCGGCACGATGCGCTGACGAGCGACGAAGACCTGCTCCGTGCGCTGATCCAGTACCTGCTCGCGCCCGACGCTCAGGCGGGCTGAGCCGCACTCGCGACGTAGGCGCAGTATTCACAGTCCGGCGACGCCACTGGCACTTCACCCTGCTCGATCGTCGCGACTGCGCGCCGGAATACGTCGAGCACCCACGCGTCATCCCCGTCGTAAGGCACGAGCGCGGTGGTGAAGCAGAGCTTGTCGCCGAAATCGGCGGCCCTGCCATCGCCGTTCGTGTACACGAACCAGCCGCGGTTGCTGACGGCGAATCCCTGGCGGCGCACGAGGAATTGGTAAACGTCCATCTGCCGCCGGTACGATGGATACAGGTTGCGCTCGGTCGGCATCTCCGTCCGCGACGTCGCCTTGTAGTCGGCGACGATCAGCTCGCCCGACGGAGCCTGCCAGAGATCGTCCACGGCGCCGAATAGCGTCCAGCCGGTCTGATCGTCTTTCCAGCGCACGCCGGTGAAATTGAACCGCCAGTGGTCGAGTTGCTCGTGCCTGAATGGCACGGCGTCGATTCCGGCCGTGGCGAACAGCGGGTGCGGCTCGCCGGCCACCCGGTAGCGGTCGAATTCCGATTTCATCAGCCTGTCCACGGCATTGTTGAGCGTGAAGGGCGGGCCGCTCGGCCGCGGGATTCCGCGCGCGACGTCGAGATACAGGCAGCGCGGGCACTCGGTGAAGAGTTCGATCTTGGAACGGCTGAGCTGGCGGCGTTGAAGCGAACGGCTGGGCATTGGACCCCCGGTTGAGAGGGGCCACAATGCCTCCCGGGAACGCCGATATTCAAGCGGCGCGATGAAGCGTGGGCCGGCCGGGTCGAGCCGGCCGTGACACGCGCCGGTCCGCGGCTATGATGAGCCGGTCGGGGGTCATCCGGGCCGGACCGGCGGAGGCGATTCCATGAAAATTGCAGCAGCCCTGCTCTCATTTCTCGTCCTGCCGCTCGCCGAGGCGAGCGAGATCGCGCCGCCCGTCCTTGCCACCGCCGTGCAGCAGCTGCGCCAGGCGGCCGGCCGCTGGAACGTCACGACGACGCGCTACTCCGAAAACGGCGCGGTCGCCGCGGTCGCGACCGGCACCCTGAACTTCGACTGGGTCGTGCCCGACCGGGTACTCGCCGGTAAATCCGTCATCCCCGACTGGAACCAGTCGGCCGGCATGCTCTTCTACCTGAACGAGCGCATGTTCACGCTCGAGATGGCGCAGGTCGGCGGCGACGGACAGCTCATCGTGATGAGCGGTCCCGCCGGGACCGAGACGCGCATTGCGGAACCGATTGCACTCCCGGACGGCCGACAAATGCTGCAGCGGCACACGCGCTACGGCGTCACCGCCGACCGCTTCGAGGCGAAGATGGAGATGAGCTACGACGGCGGCATGAGCTGGAAGCCGGGCTATCACCAGCTCTTCGTCCGCGCGCCGGTGCCGCGGACCGACTCAGGGACCCGGCTTCAGCACCGCACCCGGCCGCAGCCCTACGTACCGCTCACGTAGCACGCCGACGTAGGCGCGCGTGAAACGCGCGGCGTCCCCGCGCGTGAGGTGCGACCATTCCGGCGACTCGAGGCCCTGCATCTCCGGGTAGTCCTGGAAATGGATCCCGAATGCGCCGGACTCGGCGAGCAGGCGGTCCCAGGTCGCCGCGCGCGGTGCGCGCCTCTCTTCGCGCGCGAAGTACGGGCCGATCGAGGGCGGGCGGATGAAGACGACTTCGCCGCCGCGCGCCTGGATTTTCCGTACGGCAGCGACCGTCTCCTTGATCGCCTGGTCGATCTGATCCGCGGTAATTGGCGGGCGTGCCTTGCCCTGCGGCGGACTCCACGCCTGGCGCGCGTGTTCGCGCAGGTAGTCGTCGCTCTTGATGCGCGGCCAGAGGAAGTACTGCCGGTGCTCGAAGGATTCCGAAAGCTTCCACACATCGAAGTACGGCCCGTCCACGCCCGCCCGGTCGTCCTCGATCCTGGTGCGTTCGATCAGGGCAAAGAGCGAGTAGTTGTCGTCGAGGAACGCGAGCCGCCGCTGCAGCTCGAGATCCACGAGATGGCCGAATTTCTTCGAGGGTGACTCGTCGCGCCAGGACTTCTCCATGCCGACGAACATCGGCAACCCGCCCAGGAACTTGCCGAAGAACGTCTCCTGCTGGATATCGCAGATCACGAGCCCGGCGAAATCGGTGTCGTTCGCGATCGACAGGAGGTAGGGCCGCGCATTGGTCCCGGGCAGCGCCAGCTGGACCGGCCGCTTGCCGGTCATCTCCTGCCAGACGCCGAGGTCCGTGTCGAACAGGATCCGCGATTGCCCGACGATGACGACGCCGTCGTTTTCGCCGGTATCGATGCGCTTGCGCTCGGCCGCCCAGTGCGCCGGGGTGTCGTCCAGGTCGCCGGCGCGCAGGCCCAGCGTGCGCATCTTCCATTCCCAGGCCGCCGTCGCAGCGACCACGAGTACCAGCACCAGCCAGCCGATCGCGGGCCAGCGCGCCTTCGGGATCACCCGCACGGTCATGTCGTCCTGTTCGTGGTGCGCCATTCGTGTCGCCTAGAACTGGAAGTAAATGAAGGCTGCGCCCGAGCCCTGCGCGATGATCACGGCGAAGAGCATCGCGGCGGCCACGAGACCCGTCACCCACCAGGGCGTGCGCGCGACGACGTCTTCGAGTTCGCGCTTTCGCATCAGCCACTGCACGGTCACGATGCCGGCGACGATCACGACGGCCTTGATCACAAATATCGTCGGCAGTACGGCCGGCGCGTCGCCGGCAAATCCGAACATGCCGGCCAGCATGCGCGCCGCACCGCCAAAATCGTGTGCACGGAAGAACACCCAGGTGAGGTTCACGAGGAAATACGTGAGGAGCGCAAGCGCGAGGCGGTTCCACGGTCGCACGGGCTCGCCCACGACACCGGTCTTCTCCCGGATCCAGCGCTCGCCCGCGAGATAAAGCCCGTGCAAACCGCCCCAGACCACGAAGGTCCAGTTGGCGCCATGCCAGAGCCCGCCGAGCAGCATCGTCAGCATCAGGTTGACGTAAGTGCGCAGCTCCGTCCCGCGATTGCCGCCGAGCGGGATGTAGAGGTAGTCGCGCAGCCAGGTCGACAGCGAGATGTGCCAGCGACGCCAGAAATCGGAGAAGCCGATTGCCGCGTAGGGCATCCGGAAGTTGTCCGGCAGCGCGAATCCGAGGCAGAGCGCGACGCCGACGGCAATCGTCGAGTAACCCGCGAAGTCGCAGAAGATCTGGCCCGAGAACGCAAGCGTGCCGAGCCAGGCATCCACGAAGCCGACCGGGTCGGTTGCCGCAAAGACGCGATCGGCGACATTCGAGAGCCCGGCGTCGGCGACGACGACTTTCTCGAAGAGGCCCAGCACGATCAGGCCCGCGCCCCACAGCATCTGGTCCCGCGTCGCCTGCCGCGGCGTCTCGAACTGCGGCGTCAACTGCGTCGGGCGCACGATCGGTCCCGCGACCAGGTGCGGAAAGAAGGTCACGAACAGGGCGTAGTTCAGGAAGGAGTCGATCGGCTTCAGGCGCCCGAGGTAGACGTCGAGCGTGTACGAGAGGGTCACGAACGTATAGAACGAGATGCCGACCGGCAGCACGATGTTCCAATCGGGGGCGACCCAGGTGATGCCGAACGAGGCCATCAGCGCCTGCCAGTTGTGCATCAGGAATGCGCCGTACTTGA
>DATBSX010000215.1:0-7142 GCA_036559565.1 Steroidobacteraceae bacterium
CAGACTCGCTTCACAGTTAGGCCCCGGCCCGCTGAGGCTACATATGTCCACTCGAAAGCCCGCCAAGAGGGGTGGGCTGCGCGGGGAGTTTGCGTCAACGACATGTCGCCGGTCCCGGACAAACTGGAAATGAAGACCGCACGCGAGCCCTTTGTCGCCGGCTGGACCGGGGCGCTCGTCGTCGGCCTCTTCATCTATATACCGATCACCCTGCTGCTGACCTTTGCGGACGGAAGCCGTGGCCCGGCCTTCGAGATTTTCAAGCTGTTCTCCGACTTCCCGGCCAGTGCCGGCTCGGCGCTGCTGGCGACTGTTGCCGCCCGGCGGGCGACGGAACCGGCGATCCGGCGAACCTGGACTTACCTCTCGGCGACGATGTGGGTCTACACGACCGGCAACCTACTCAACTCGATCTACTGGATGTTCGGCGTCGACCCCTTCCCCTCCGTCGGCGACGTCTTCTTCCTCGGCTTCTACCCGCTCCTTTTCACGGCCATCTTCATCGCGATCCGCGCCGCGGCGGTCCGCGTGCAATGGGGCCGCCTCGCGCTCGACGCGACCATCCTGATGCTCGGCTTTGGCGCCTTCTTCTGGTTCTTCGTGATCGGGCCAGCCGCCTCGGCCGACCGTGACCCGGACGTCATCAAGTACGTCCTGAGCCAGAGCTACATCGCGCTCAATTGCCTGATGCTCCTCGCCTTCGGCGTGCTGCTGATGCATGCCGGCGCCGGGGCAATTGCGCGCCGCACCCTGATCCTGCTGACCATCGGCTTCTCCATGATGTCGATCGCCGACATCGTCTGGGCCATGGCCAAGGTCACCGGCACGTATCTCCCGGGCGGCATGTCGGACGCCATTTACAACTCCTGCTACGCCTGGCTCATCGCCGCGGCGCGGGAACAGCTGCGCGGCGCGCCCGTCGAACGGCAGGAGCCGACGGCGGTCGGCAGCGCGCTCGTGCAGGGCATGCCCTACGTCGCGATGCTGGTGTCCTTCCTCGTGCTCGTCTATGTCGAGAGCAGTTCGATGTCGAGCCCGGCGACCGCGATGACGGTCATCATCTTCGCGTTGACGCTCCTCGTGATGCTGCGGCAGGGCGTGCTCTCGCGCGACGACGCGCTGCTGCGCGAGCAGCGCGCCGCCGGCATCGTCGAGGCGCGCTATGCCTCGCTCATCAAGAACGCCTCCGACGTGATCATGATCGCGGACGTGGACGGGCGCCTGCGTTTTGCCTCGCCTGCCGCCGAGCGCACCTTCGGCATGAACCCGGACGACCTCGTGGGCCGCAACCTGCTCGACCTCTGGGGCGAGGCGGATCGCGAACGGCTCGCCGCTTTCCTCGCGGAGGTCGCGGCGACGCATGGCCGCTCGGTCGGCCCGGTCGAGGTGACCGTCGGCAACGGCGCCCGGCGCAGCACGCTCGAAAGCGTCGGCAGCAACCTGCTCGAGGACCCGGCGATCGCCGGCCTCGCCCTCAATTTCCGCGACGTCAGCGAACGCAAGGCGCTGGAGGAGCAGCTGCGCCAGCTCGCATTCCACGACCCGCTGACGCTGCTCGCGAACCGCAGCCTGTTCCGCAATCGCGTGCAGCACGCGCTGACGCTGACGCACCGTTCACGCCAGCGCGTGGCCGTGATGTTCCTGGACCTCGACAACTTCAAGAACGTCAACGACTCGCTCGGGCATGACGCGGGCGACCGCCTGCTGCAGGCGGCGGCCCAGCGCCTCGTGAAATCCACGCGCCCTTCCGATACCGTCGCCCGCCTCGGCGGCGACGAGTTCGCGATCCTGCTCGAGGGCATCAACGAGTCGTCCGACGTGGAGCGGATCGCCGCGACGATCACCCGCTCGTTCGACGAGCCGCTGCAGCTCGACGGCGGCGACACCTACATGGCGGCCAGCATCGGCATCGCGTTCTCGCAGCCCGGCGACGACACCGAGCAGCTGCTGCGCAACGCCGACATCGCGATGTACAACGCGAAAGCGGCCGGCAAGGCGCGCTTCGTCGTGTTCCAGCCGCGGATGCAGGAGCAGCTGCGCGAGCGGCTGCGACTCGAAGAGGACATCAACCGCGCGCTCGAGCGCGGCGAGTTCTTCCTGGAATACCAGCCGGTCGTGGACCTCGCGAAGCGGGAGCTCCTCGGCATCGAGGCGCTGGTGCGCTGGAACCACCCCGAGCAGGGGCTCGTCATGCCGGGCGCATTCATTCCGACCGCCGAGGAATCCGGCCAGATCGTCGAGCTCGGCCGCTGGGTGCTGACCGAGGCCTGCCGCGCGGTCCGGGCCTGGCGCGATTCGATCGCGGCGGGCGAAGGCCTTCGCGTCGCGGTCAATATCTCGGGCCGCCACCTGCAGCACGCGGACCTCGTGGCCGACGTCAGGAGCGCCCTCGAATCGTCCGGGCTCGAGCCCGAGAACCTCGTCATCGAGCTCACCGAGAGCACGATCATGCACAACACCGAGGTCAACCTCGAACGCTTCCGCGAGCTGAAGGCGCTCGGCGTCCGCCTCGCGATCGACGACTTCGGCATGGGCTACTCGTCGCTCTCCTACCTCCACCGCTTCCCGATCGACATCCTGAAGATCGACCGCTCGTTCGTCGGCCGGCTGACCGAGCAGGACGATGGGCCGGAGCTCGCACGCGCGGTCGTGATGCTGGGCGAGACGCTCGGCCTCGAAACCGTCGCGGAAGGCGTGGAGCACGAGGAGCAGGTGGCAAAGCTGCTTGAACTCGGCTGCGTCGCAGCCCAGGGTTTCCTGTTTGCCCGCTCGGCCCCGCTCAAGGAAGTCTCCGAGATGCCGTTCGCGGCGCGCCGCGCGGAACTCCGCAACGCCCAGGCGCAGGGCGACCGTCTGACCGCCACCGGCCGCTTCAACGTCGCAAACAACGTGAAGACGCGGTCCGTCGCTTAGGGGACTGTCCCCTCCGTCGCCTGCCAGGCGATCTCGCCCGCAATTACCGTCATGACCGCCTGCGAGCGCGGGATCTCCGCCTCCGGGACCTTCATCCAGTCCGCCGAGTACACGCTGAAATCGGCCAGCTTGCCGGGCTCGATCGTGCCGCGGTCCTGCTCCTGGAATGCGGCATAGGCCGCACCCTGGGTCAGGATCGCGAGCGCTTCCTCGCGGGTCAGCCGCTGATCGAGGCCCCAGTCCGGACCCGCGAAACCCTCGAGCGTGCGGCGCGAGACGGCGGCGTAGAACTCGACCCGCGGGTCGCCGGCCTCGACCGGCGCATCGGTGCCGCCCGCGATCGTGGCGCCGGCGTCCAGGAACTTCCGCCAGGCATAGGCGCCGCCGATGCGTGCAGGCCCGAGCCGCGCCGGCGCGAACAGCATGTCGCTGATCGCATGCGAGGTCTGCATCGAAGCGATCACGCCGAGCTTCGCGAAGCGCGGGATGTCGGCATCCGCGACGACCTGGGCATGCTCGATGCGAAAGCGCGGGTCGGGGACCGGGCGCTCGGCCGCCGGCACGGCGGCAAACGCCTTCTCGTACTGGTCGAGGACCACGCGATTGCCGCGGTCGCCGATCGCATGCGTCTCGACCTGGATGCCGCGCTTGAGGGCCGCGGTCGCGATGCGGAGGATCTCCTCGGGCGGCGTCACGTACAGGCCGCGATTGCCCGGCGAATCGCTGTACGGCTCATCGAGCGCCGCTCCGCGCGAGCCGAGCGCGCCGTCCATAAAGAGCTTGATCGTCCGTACGGTCAGCCTCGGGTCGCAGGACTTGTAGTCGCGGCCGGCGGCAAGCAGCTTCTCGGCGTCTTCGCCCGGCCCGCCGATCGCGGCATAAACGCGCAGCTTCACCTTGCCCGCCGCGTAAAGCTGGCAGAGCTGGTCGATGGCGCGCCAGCTGGTCCCTGCGTACTGCATCTCGGTCCAGCCGAGCCGGACATAGGCCTCGGCGCCTGCCTCGAGATGGCGCGCCAGCACCTCGTCCGTCTCGGGCGGGACGTGCCGCCATACGAGGTCCATCGCGTTGTCGACCAGGATGCCCGTCGGCTCGCCGGTCGCCGGATCGCGCAGGATCTGTCCTCCCTCGGGGTCGGGCATCGACCGCGTGATGCCGGCGATCTCGAGCGCCTTCGAGTTCACGACGACGGCGTGCCCGTCCACGCGCTGCAGGACCACGGGGCGGTCGGAAACGACGGCGTCGAGATCCTGTCGCGACGGGAACACGGCCGGCTTCCATTTCGATTCGATCCAGTTCGCGCCGACGACCCACGGCGACGCGTCCCTGGCGGCGCGCTCGGCGAGCCGCTGCTTCATCGCTTCGACGCTGCCGATGCCCGTGAGGTCGAAGCCGAGCTCGCGCTCGCCGATGTCCGCGAGGTGGGCGTGGGAGTCCGTGAGGCCCGGGAGCATCGTCTTGCCCGCGAGGTCGACGATGCGCGCGCCTTTCGGCGCGCGCATGAGGGCGCCCGCCTTGTCGCCGACGTAGGTGATGCGCTCCCGCACGGCGAGGACCGCCTCGACCTCCGGCTGGGCCGGGTTGCCGGTGTAGATGTTGCCGCCGTGCAGCACGATGGCCGACGGCGTGCCGACTGCCAGCGCCTGAAGCGCGCAAAGCGCGCCGGCAACGCCGGCCAGGCGCGCTGCCATCCGCGCTCTCACATCAGGACGCGGCTTTCTGGTTCTTAACGACATTCGTCGCAAGCGCAATCATCGAGGCGACATCCGACAGGTTTGCCGGGACGATGAGCGTGCTCGAGGCCTCATTCGCCAGCGTGCCGAACTGCTTGACGTATTCCTCGGCAATCCGGAGCTGCATTGCCTCGAGGCCGCCGCGCCCGGCAAGTGCCTCGCCGACCTGCTTGAGGCCCTCGGCCGTCGCGGTCGCAACCGCGAGGATCGCCGCCGCCCGGCCCTGCGCCTCGTTGATCTGCTCCTGCTTGTTGCCTTCCGATTCCTTGATGACGCGCTGCTTCTCACCCTCGGCCTGATTGACCTTGGCATCGCGCTCGCCCTCGGAAGTCAGCACGACGGCGCGCTTCTCGCGCTCTGCGCGCATCTGCTTTTCCATCGCCGAGAGGATGTCCTTCGGCGGATTGATGTTCTTGATCTCGTAGCGAAGCACCTTGACGCCCCAGGGCGCTGAGGCCTTGTCGAGCTCGGCGACGACGTTCTGGTTGATCGTCTGCCGCTCCTCGAAGGTGCGGTCGAGCTCGATCTTGCCGATTTCGCTGCGCAGCGTCGTCTGCGCGAGCTGGATGATCGCGAAGCGGTAGTTCGTGATGCCGTAGGACGCCTTGCTTGCATCCAGCACCTGCAGGTACAGCACGCCGTCGACGCCGACCTGCACGTTGTCGCGCGTGATGCAGATCTGCTCCGAGATATCCATCGCATCTTCCTTGAGGTTGTGCTTGTAGGCGATGCGATCGACGAAGGGCACCAGGATGTGGAAGCCGGCCTGGACTGTCCGGTTGTAGCGCCCGAGCGTCTCGACGACGTAGGCGCTCTGCTGCGGGACGACCACCGCCGTCTTGGCGAGAACGATGAGGACGAGGATCGCGACCACAAAAACGACGTACATGGAACCCATGAGTGCTTACTCCGCCTTGACGTGCAGGGTGAGGCCATCCACCTGCGAGATGACCACCTCGCGGCCGGCCTCGATCGGCGCCTGGCCGGTATTGCGTGCCGTCCAGCTGGTGCCTCGGTAGTCAACGCGCCCGCTCTGGCCCGGCTCGAGGCGATCTGCCACGACAACCCGGTCGCCGATTGTCAGGCGCTCGTCCACGTGACCACCGCGGTTTCGGACCATCTCGTAGAGCCGGCGCCGGAACGTGAGCATCGCGACGACTGCAAGCGCCGAGAATACGAGCCATTGCGTCCACTGCGGCAAGGCCACGCCAAACAGGCCGAGGAGCCCCACGATGGCAGCCGAGAGGCCGATGAAGACGAGGTAGAACTGGGCGTCGATCACGAACATCTCGGCACCGAGCAAGCCGATGCCCAACACCAGCCAGGCCCACCAGGACATCGTGAACTCCCTGCGCGCGCGGCGCTTTGACCCTGCCCGCCATCCACTTTAACCGATCCCAAACTCATGTATTGAACGTGGGCGGCGGCTGGCGCTAGCCTCCCCGGGGCCCTTGCAACACCATTCGGGAAACCGTCCATGAAAGCCATCCTTGCGTCGATCGCACTCCTCCCGGCCGCCGCGGCATTCGCAGCCGACGCCGGCCTGCCTCCGGCGCAGCAGCAGCTCTACGACACCGAGCGCGCTTTCGTGCGGCTAGCGGCCGAGAAGGGATTCCGCGACTCCTTCTTTACGTATTTCGCCGACACCGGCATCGCATTCAATCCGCATCCCTTCCGCGTGCGGACGGCGCTCGCAGGCGCGCCGCCCTCGCCGGGACCAATGGGCGCCGCCTGGGCGCCCGTGTACGGCGACGTCTCGCGAGCGGGCGACCTCGGCTGGGACACGGGCCCGCTCGTGTTCCAGGGCAAGAACGGCGCCCCGGACCGTCACGGCATGTTCTTCTCGATCTGGAAGCGCCAGGCGGATGGCCAGTTCAAGGTCGTTCTCGACGTCGGCAGCGACACGCCCGCCGCCGTCGTGCCGCTCGACGAACCGGTGCAGACGTCCTATCGCGCCTCTGGCCCTGCGCCCGCGGCCGCCGATGTCGCCGCGCTGAAGGAGAGCCTGATCGGCGTCGAACGGGCCTTCCTGGCGACGGCGGCGAATGAAAGCGCCGGCCGCGCCTATGGCAGCCGGCTTTCGGACGAGGCGCGCGTGCATCGCCCGGGCGCAATGCCCGTCGTCGGCCGGGTTGCGCTCGGCGAATGGGCCGATACCCAGGTCGCGAAACTGACGGGCGAACCGCTGTTCGCCGATGTCTCGCAGTCGGGCGACCTCGGCTATGCCTACGGCAATTACGAACGCGCGGGCGCGCTGCCCGAGGCCGGCTACTACGCGCGCGTCTGGAAGAAGGACGCGAAGGGGGACTGGCGCATCGTCATGGACACCGTGAGTCCGGTGCCAGCCGGCACGAAGCCACTCACGGCCGAGCTGATGAAGGCGGAGGAGCCCTATCTCGAGGGCCGGTGGGCCGAGGCCGAGACCGCCTACCGCCAATACCTCGACGCGAACCCGTCAAATGCCTTCGCCTGGAATCGCCTCGGCACGAGCCAGGT
>DATBSX010000216.1:0-7279 GCA_036559565.1 Steroidobacteraceae bacterium
CCGGCTGCCCCTGGCGTCCCGCCTGCTCCTGCAGCGAACGCTCGAACAGCGCGTCGTAGTTGACGTGCGGCAGCAGGAAAGGCGGGAAGCCGCCTTTCGTCACGACGTCCGACACCGTCTGCCGGATGTACGGGAACAGGATGTTCGGCGCGAAGGAGCCGAGGATGCGGCGAGTCTCGTCGGCGCCAAAGCCGCGCACGAGGAACACGCCCGCCTGCTTGACCTCGGCGAGGTAGACCGCGACGTCGCCGTTCTTCGCCTCGAGCGTGACGGTCAGGACGACTTCATGCGCGTCCTGCCCGACGGAGTTCGACTGCGTGCTGAGGTTCAGCGAGATCTTCGGGTCCTGCACCTGCGCGGGCAGGAAGGGCCCTTTCGGCGCCTCGAAAGACAGGTCCTTGATGTAGACCGTCTGCAGCGCGACTGCCGGGCCCTGCCCGTTGGTCGGGGGATCGCCCGCGCCGGCCGGCGTGGTGTTTTGATCAGCCATCGTCATTCCTCTGTTTGAATCAGTGTAGCCAGTTCGCCGCTTGCATCGAGCGTCCGCAGCTCGTCGGCCCCGCCGATGAAGCGCTCGCCGACAAAGACCTGCGGCAGCGTGCGCCGTCCGCTTCTCTCCAGCAACTTTTCCCGCAAACCCGGATGGTCCTCGACGCTCACCTCGGCATACGCGATGCCTCGCCGCTCGAGGAGCGAAGTCACCTGCAGGCAGGAACCGCAGAAGCTCCCCGTGTAGACCGTGACCTCGGGCATGCCAAAGCTCAGCCCTTGACGACCGGCAGGTTCTCCTGCTTCCAGGCCGCGAGACCGCCGCGCAGGCTGAAGACGTCCTTCGCGCCGGCGCGCGCGAGCGTGCGCTGGGCTGCCGCCGTCGTCGCACCGTCGTCGCAATAGAGCACGATCGTCTTGGCGGCGAGCTTCTCGAGCGTCTTGGGGTCGGCCGCGATCTGGTCGCCCGGCACGTTCTTCGCCCCGGTGATGTGGCCGTCCTTGAACAGGTTGGCCGAGCGCAAGTCCACGAGCACCGCGCCGGAGTTGACGAGGCGAATCGCTTCGCCCGGCCCGACGGCGGAGGACATCGCGCCGCGCTGGCGCAACTCGTAGCCGATGACGACGAACGTCATCAGCAGGAGTCCGCCCGCAAGCAGCGGATGATTGATGGAATAATCGAGCAGTCGGTCCATGGGGCCGCGCATTATATCAGAGCAAAAATCCCTGTTAAATCATAGTCTTGCCGCATTCCTTCTAGGTATCTGCGTGGTGCAAGCGGCCGCCGCCGCTCCGCCCACCGATGCCGAGAAGGAACTCCAGGCGGTGCGCGAGCGCATCGAGGACCTGCAACGCTCGATGCGCCGCGATACCGACCGGCGCGACGCCCTCTCGGGCCAGCTGCGCGATGCCGAGGAAAATGTCCGCGGCGCGCGCGAAAAACTCGGCGACGTGAGGAAGCGCCTCGCCGAAAGCGACAAGAACCTCGAGGCCATCGCCGCCGACCGGCGGACTAGCGAAGCGGCGCTTCGGGAGCAGCGGGACGTGCTCGCGGCGGAGCTTCGCACTGCCTACGTCGGCGGCCAGCAGGAGCAATTCAAGCTGCTGCTCTCGCAGGAAGACCCGGCAGCGCTCGGCCGCATGCTGGTCTACTACTCGTACTTCGGCCGCGCGCGCGCATCGAAGATCAGCGAGATCCAGGGCATCGTTGCCGACCTCGACGCGGCCGAAAAGGCGGAGGCCACCGAACGCGAGCGGCTCGCGGCGCTCGAGGCCGAGGGCCGCCAGCAGCTCTCCGCGGTGGACGCCGCGCGCGACGAGAGAAGCCGCGCCCTGAAGGCGATGAACGCCCAGATCCGCACGCGCAACGATTCGATCGCCAAGCTGAAGCGCGAAGCCGCCTCGCTCGAGAAGCTGATCGCGGACCTGCGCAAGGCGATGAGCGACCTGCCGCCGACCGGCGGCCAGGCTTTCGAGAAGGTCCGCGGCCGGCTCAGCTGGCCGGTCGCCGGCAAGATCACGGCGCGCTTCGGCCAGGCGCGGGGCGGGGGCATGGTGTGGAACGGCGTGCAGATCGAGGCGCCGCGCGGCACGCCCGTCAAGGCGCTCTACGACGGCCGCGTGGCTTTCGCTGACTGGCTGCCGGGCATGGGCCTGCTCGTCATCGTGGACCACGGCGGCTACATGAGCCTCTATGCCCACAACGAGCAGCTCTATAAGGCCGCCGGCGATCGCGTGCAGGCCGGGGAGGCCATCGCGACGGTGGGCGATACGGGCGGCCGAAGCCAGCCGGGCCTGTATCTCGAAATTCGCCGTGGGGCCAAAGCCATAGACCCAGTCCCCTGGTTCCGGCGGCCGTCCCCCTAGGGCGCGGGCCCGCCTCCTACAAACTGCGGATTACGTCAAAGAAGGCCGGGCGTTCCTGAGCGACGCTGCGCCGTGGCCATTACAGTTGCCATGGACTTGCCGACGCACCTTGCCAGTGCGAAGCCGAATCTCGACCCCTACGGCCAGCTTCTGCGGATGCTGATGCCGCGGGCGCTCGGGATCGGCTTCTATGACGCCCACGGTGCGCCGCTCTGGGTGGCGGCGGGCTATGACGGGCCGGACCCCGCGCCGCTCGTTGCGGCCGCGCTCGCCCAGGTCCCACCCGCGACCACCAGCCGCATCGACGGCTTTACCCAGGACCACGAAGGCGCGCCGGCCTATGTCTTCCGCTTGCGCGGCGACGAGGGCGACGTGATTGCGATCGCGACGCTCCTCACCCGCGACGGCGAGAATCGCCCGTACTCCTTCGTGCAGAATCTCGTGCAGCCCGCGCTCGAATGCCTGCAGCGCGAGCTCGAATCGCGCTTGAGTGTCGACGTCCTGACGCGCGACCTGCGCTCGCGCGACGACGACCTCGATCTCCTGCTCAAGCTGGCTCCGGAAGACCCGGACAGCCCGGAGGCGGGCGACGAGCTCGGCGTGATGGTGCAGACCTGCGTGGACCACCTCGGCTGCGTGCTCGGCGCGCTGGTCGTGCCGGAGCGCGGCATCGCGATCTGCAAGGCGCCGCGTGGCGAGCGGCCGCAGGTCGAGATCCTGACCAAGATCCACCGCCACTTGATCAACTGGGCGCAGCTGCAGCGGCGCAACCTCGTGATCAACAAGATCAAGGTGCGCCCGATCGAGCTGCCGCCCTTGAAGATCCTCTGCACGCCCGTGCGCCACGCCTCGGGCCGCGTGGCCGGCTTCCTCGCGATGTTCCGCGCGGAGGGCGGCCCGAACTTCGACGCGCGCACCGAACGGCTCGCCGAGCTCCTGTCGCGCAAGACGACGGCGGTGCTGCAGACCAACTATGACACCCTCACCGCACTCCTCACGCGCGGGGCCTTCGAGACGCAGGTGCGCGCGCAGCTCGCCTCGCGCCGCCGCCCGGTGCCGGAATGCGTGCTGTACCTGGACGTGGACCGCATGCACGTCGTCAACGACAACTTCGGCATGCACGTCGGCGACGAGCTGATCGGCAAGATCGCGGAAGTGCTGCGCAAGAAGGCGCGGCCCGGCGCGCTTGCGGCGCGCATTGCCGGCGACCGATTCGCCGTGTTCCTGCCCGACTGCACGCTCGACTTCGCGCAGCAGATCGGCGAGATGCTGCGACGGCAGTGCGCCGACCTCACCTATGCCCGCGGCGACGGCACGGTGCAGGCCTCGGTCAGCGTCGGCGCGGCGGAGCTGCCGGAGGAATCGCCGAACCGGCTCGCGCACGGCCTCGCGAACGCGGAGATCGCCTGCAAGGCAGCCAAGGACCGTGGCCGGGACCGCGTCGAGATCTTCCAGGACGCCGACCAGAGCATCATGCGGCGCAGTACCGACATCGTCGTGGTGCAGGCGCTGCATGAGGCGCTCGCGGCGGACCGCTTCGCGCTGTTCGCGCAGCCGATCCTGCCGCTGAATGGCCAGCACTCGGAACCGCACTTCGAGTTCCTGCTGCGCATGGTCAGCGAGAACAGTGAGCTGCTGCCGCCGGAGAAATTCCTGTCGGCCGCCGAGCGCTACCAGCTGCTGCCGGCGATCGACCGCTGGGTGGTCAAGAATGCGCTTGGCGCGCTGGCCGAGCACTCGAACACGCTGCGCGGCCGCGGCATGCGCTTTTCGATGAACATCTCGGGCGCCTCGATCGCCTCGGAGGAATTCCTGGAATTCCTCGAGGGCTCGGTCCGCGACTCGGGCGTGCCGCCCGAGTCGCTCTGCTTCGAGCTGACGGAGACCTCGGCGGTTTCGAACCTCGCGCGGGCGGACCGGCTGATGCAGCGGCTGCGCTCGCTCGGCTGCGTGTTCGCGCTGGACGACTTCGGGACCGGCCTCTCCTCGCTCGTGTACCTGAAGTCGCTGCCGGTCTCCGTGCTGAAGATCGACGGCGCCTTCGTGCGCGATGCGGGCACGAACCCGCGCACCGAATCCATGGTTCGCGCGATCGCGCAGATGGCCCGGACCATGGGCATGGAGACGGTCGCGGAATACGTGGAGACCGACGACCTGCGCACTCGCATGGCCGGACTCGGCGTGGACTACGGCCAGGGCTTCGCGATCGGGCGCCCGGTGCCGATCGACCAGGTGCTCGGGGACCTCGCCCTGTACGAAGCGATGGCTCAGCAGGAATCCACGTCCAGCTGAGCAGGCCTGTACCATTGGCGCATGGGTGAATCCCGGCGAATCGTGGTCGCGGCCCTCTGCGGCAGCCTCGTGGGCGTCGCGCTCGCCGCGGCCACGTTCTGGATCACCCACCATGGCCGCGGGCCCGCGCAAATCCCCGCCAAGGATGCCCACCTGCTCGCCGAGGTCATGGGCCTGATCCACGACGATTATGTCGACAAGACCGACGACCACCAGCTCATGTCGAATGCGATCCGCGGCATGGTCGGCGAACTCGACCCGCACTCGGCCTTCATGGGCAAGGACGAATTCAACGACCTCAAGATCGCGACCGAGGGCAATTACTCCGGCATCGGCGTCGAGGTGACGATCGAGGAAAACCTGCTCACCGTGATCGCGCCGCTCGACGGCTCGCCTGCGGCGCGCGCGGGCATACGGCCAGGCGACGCGATCCTCTCGATTGACGGCAAGCTGCTGCGGAACCAGCCGCTCGACGAGGCGATCGCCGGCATCCGCGGCGCGCCTGGCACGGTCGTGAAGCTCAGCATCGGCCGCGACCCGCTGCCGCAGCCGCTCGAGATGGCCATCGAGCGCGCGATCGTCTCGGTGCATTCCGTCCGCTACGAAATGCTCGAGCCGGGCATCGGCTACCTGCGCATCTCGCAGTTCAGCGAGACGACGGGCGCCGACACCAACGCCGCGCTCCGTGCGCTCGAGCAGCAGGCGGGCGGAAACCTGCGCGGGCTCGTGCTGGACCTTCGCAACAACCCGGGCGGCGTGCTCGACGCCGCGGTCGAGGTGTCGGACGCCTTCCTCGACAAGGGCACGATCGTTTCGGCGGAAGGGCGCTCGCAGGAGTCCCGGTTCCGGATGGAGGCGATGAGCGGCGATCTCACGCGCGGCGCGCCGGTCGCGGTGCTCGTCAACCAGGGCTCGGCGTCCGCGGCGGAAATCGTCGCGGGTGCGCTGAAGGACAACGGGCGCGCCAAGCTCCTCGGCCAGAAGACCTTCGGCAAGGGATCGGTGCAGACCGTCATGCCGCTCGAGGACGGGCAGGCGCTGAAGCTCACGACCTCGCTCTACTTCACGCCGTCGGGCGTGTCGATTCACCAGCGCGGCATCCAGCCGGACCTGCCGCTGCCGGAGCCGCCCGCGGCGGCGGCAGGCCATGAGCCGACCGGGGAGCAGGATCCGGAGATCCGCGAGGCGGTGGCCTTCCTGAAGACCGGCAAGACGACAGTCGCGACGACGCAATGAAACGCGTGCTCGTGCCGTTGGCGGAAGGCTTCGAAGAGCTCGAGGCCGTGACCATCATCGACATCCTGCGCCGCGCCCACATCGAGGTCGTCGTCGCCTCGCTCGCGGAAAGCCCCGTGACGGGCTCGCACGGCATCCGGATCGCGGCCGACACGCCGCTTGCGGCGCTCGCCGAGCAGGACTTCGACATGATCGCGCTGCCGGGCGGCATGCCGGGCGCCGATCACCTGAAGAAGGACCCGCGCATCGCGGAACTCGTCCGGCGGCTGCACGACCGCGGCCATCCCGTTGCGGCAATCTGCGCCGCGCCGATGGTCCTCGCGGCCGCGGGCCTCCTCGACGGGCGGCGCGCCACCAGCTACCCCGGCTTCCTGAAGGACGCGGGCGGTGCAACGGTCGTCACCGACGCCGTCGTCGTGGACCGCGGCGTCATCACCTCGCGCGGGCCGGGGACCGCGATCGATTTCGCGCTGCAGCTGGTCGAAACGCTCATGGGGGCCGACGCGCGCGACGTCGTCGAGGCGCGCCTCGAACGCGAAAAAGCGGCCCTGGCGTGACGGAGTCCGCGGACAAGTCCGGCATCGCGCAGGCGCCGCCGCACCTGCGCAAGGACATGGCCCATCGCGACGAGCACGTGAGCATCGTGCAAAGCCTTGCGCGCGTGGACTGGCTGGTGCTGCTCGTCGTCGCGCTCTATGCGCTCGTGCTGCGCGAGCCCGCGGATTCGCCGCGGATCCTGTACGCGGCGCTCGCCGGCTATGCGCTCTTCGTCGTGGCCTTTCGCTGGCGCGGGTTCCCCGTGCAGGCGACCGGCCCGCGCATCGCGCTCGGTTCCGCGGCGATGGTCATCTTCATCACGGTCGTCGCGGGCCGGACCGGCGGCTCCGCGAGCCCGATGATCAACCTCTACCTGCTGCCGATCGTCGTCGTCGCGATGACGCTCGGGCGCCGCGGCGCATTCATCATTTTCGCCGCCGTGCTGCTCGCCTGGCTCTCGCTGGTCGCGGGCGAGGGCCCATTGCCGCCGCCGGCCGGGCTCCTGGCGCGGCTCTTCGGCGAACTCGGGCCCTGGGCGCTGGTCGCGTACCTCACGCAGGCGCTCGCGGGTACGCTGCTCGCCGCGCGCCGGCGGATCGAGGAAATGGCGGAGCGCGACAGCCTGACGGGCATGCTCAACATGCGCACCTTCAAGGCGATGCTCGCGCGCGAGCACGGGCTGCGCGTGCGGGACGGGCGCGGCGGCTATGCGATGCTGCTGGTGGACATGGACGACCTCAAGGCGCTCAACGACGAGCACGGCCACCAGGCGGGCAACCGCGCGATCACGGCGGTCGCAAGCTCGATCCAGCGCGCGATCCGCAACACCGACATGGCCGCGCGCTATGGCGGCGATGAA